>NZ_CP094288.1:176355-263088 GCF_022693705.1 Infirmifilum sp. NZ | reverse complement strand
TACGCAAAGCTCGGTTTCAGGGTGGCCTCGCTGTCCCGCTGCGTCGAACCTCTTCTCTTCGAGGAGCTCGCCTCCGAGGAGGAGTACCACAGGAAGCTCCTGGAGAAGGCCATCGCTTTTCTGCGAAGCGGAAGTAGCGACTGCCCCTGAGCCCTAAAAGCAAATATACGGCTACTGTTGTTGTACCTTGTATGCGTCCCCTCCTAGCCATCGCTCTCCTCGCGCTTCTCCTCGCCTCTGGATACTCGTTGGCGCAGCCCTCCGAAGCTAGGGTTCTCTGGAGAGTCACCTCGGCGGAGGGGGCTGCGTTCTCAGCCTGCTTCGGGAGAAGCCTCTATGTCGTCGGCTACACGGGTGCGGGATCAAACCTCTCGGGTCGGATCGAGGTTAGAGACCCCCTGAGCGGGGAGCTCGTCAAGAGCTACTCGTACCGCGGCGCGAGCATCCTCTACTCCTGCCTCTACACCGGGGGCAGGCTCTTCGTCGCCGGCGTATCCCCTGATGGCAGGTGGATCGTGGTCTCCTTCAGCGATGACCTAACCCCGCTGCGGTCCTACACCGGCGTCGCTGGCTACGCGACCGCGCTCGCGTCGGACGGGAGGTACCTCTACGTGGCCGGCATCGACTCCTCGACGGCTGGAGTGAGGGTCGAGAAGCGGGACCTCGAAAGCCTGAAGCTCGTCGCAGCGTACAGCCCGAGGGTCTCCAACACCGGCGTGTACTCGTGCGCGCTAGGCGATGGCTCGCTCTGGCTCGCGGGCACAGCCCTCACCCCCGGGGGATTCACATGGAGGGTTGAGAAAATCGCGGCGAACATGAGCCCGCTTCTGGGGCTCCGGCCGGGCATAGCGGGCTACGCTTTCTCGGTAGCCTTGAGCGGGGAGGGGCTTGTGTACGTCACCGGCCCCAACGGCACCATCGTTTTAGACAGCAGCGGCACGGTGCTAGCTAAATCATCGGTGGGGGGCTACAAGCTCGCGGTGGTGGACGGCTACATCGCACTGTACGCGGAGTCCGTGAAGCCCCTCTTATACCTCCTCAACTCAACTACTCTTGACGTAGCCGCAATCCTCGAGCTCTCCCAGAACCCGGCTCACCCCACCCTCGGCTCAGTGGCCGTGAACCATAGCACCGTCTACATAGCCGCAGCCGAGAGAGAGCAGCAGGAACCCCGCTGGTCAGTCTACGCCATCAAGCTGGATCTCGGGAGGAAGAACGCAACGCTACCCAGCCCACCCCCATCCGTCAACACCACGGCTCCGCCCCAGCACCAGGAGCAACTGCCACCGCTTGTGGTCGTCCTCCCAGAGGCAGTTACCTCACTGGCCTTAATTATCGGTTTGGCTGTGGCGGTAGTTGCTCTTAGGCGAGAGAAGGGAAAGAGAACCAGGGGCTGATCGCCAAGGGCCCGATGCATTAAACTATTTATACTGCAAATAGATGGGAGCTACCCTGTGAGAGAAGTCCTGGCCTCATCCGAGAAAGTGTCCCGCGAACTACTCGGGGATGACTTTGTGCACGGCTTCCCCCACGTGGAGCGCGTGATGAGGTTCGCGGAGAGGATAGCCTCAGAGGTGGGCAACGTCGACCTGGACCTGCTCAGGGTGGCAGTCTACCTTCACGACATCGGCAGGAAACTCGGGGAGCCCCACGCCTACTACTCCGCTAGGCTCGCTGAGAGCCTGCTGAGAGAGTGGGGTGTGGGGGAGAGGGAGGTGAAGCTCATCGTTAACGCCATCGAGTACCACAGCTTCAGCTACGCCAGGAGCCGAGGCGTGAAGCCCCTCAGCGTGGAGGCGATGATCCTGAGCGATGCGGACAAGCTTGACGCCCTCGGCGTCGTCGGCTTCCTGAGGGTGCTGGTCTACGGCTTCGAGACGGGGCGGAGCGTGGAGGACAGCCTCGCCCACTTCGAGGAGAAGATATTCACGCTCAAAAGCCTGCTCCACTTCGACGCTTCCAGGAGGATCGCCGAGGAGCTGGAGGCGAGGACGCGGACCGCCGTGAGCTGGCTTGTCGAGGAACTCGCCATAAAGCCTAAAACTGTGTGAGCGCGTGTTTATTCTATGGGTGAGCCTGCAACTGGTCTTTCAGGCCTAGTCGTCTACCCGGGGCGTGACGTCCGCCTCGTGTTGCTGCTGGCGGAGAAGGGTGCAGACCTCTCCCTTCTCCTATCTGGGATCGCGCGGTGCGCGGGCAGGGACGTTGAGCTCCTGAACGTGTGGACGACCCGGGGGGAGCTCGTGGACGTGCTCCTCCTCTCCGCCTCGTGCAGGAGCGAGGGCTGCCTAGAGCCCTTCCTGGCCTGCCTCGGGGGCTTAGAGGGCGTCAAGGCCGTGGACAGTGCACCAGGGCCGGCTAAGGGGCTGGCGGTGGAGAGCTGGGGGTTCCCCGTGCTACAGGGCACGCGCAGAGCCCTCGTTCTCGACTCCGAGCTCTTCGGCTCGATGCTGAGGGAGAGCTGGAGGCTCCTAGGCAGGTCCCTCCTGCTGCCGCTGTACAGCGCCTCGTTCGCCTACGGGCGGGAGCTGGCCCGCGGGCTGAGGGGCCTCGGGCTCGAGGGGAAGGGTCTCCTCGTCGCCGCGTCGGAGGTGCTACGGCACATGGGGCTGGGCAAGGTCTTCTGGGAGTCTGTCACCGACTCGCACGCAACCGTCACGGTTCACGGCAGCGCCGAGTGCGGCGCGATGAGGGGGGTCGCGGGCTTCGAGTCCTCCATACTGAAGGGCCTCGTCGCGGGCATCGTTGGGGAGCTGTGGGGCGCCGACAGAACCTCTATCGAGGCCAGGGAGACGAGCTGCATAGCCAGGGGCGACAGCATCTGCCGCATCGAGCTCGCGCTAAGGCAGAGGAGGTGAGAAACCCCGAGACCTCATCACGGGGCTCAGACCGCTGAAGGCCCTGTCACCCGGTCCTCGTCTTCCACGCCACAGAGCCAGGTTAAAACTTTTATCCTCCGTAGGCATCACGGTAGCGTGGCAAGCGTTGAGGATCTTATAGGCAACACGCCACTGGTCCGCCTCAGGAGGATAGAGCCCCTAAGCGGCGGCGAGGTGTATGTTAAGCTCGAGTACCTGAACCCGACCGGTAGCCACAAGGATAGGATCGCCTTGTACATGATCAGGGACGCGGTCGAGAGAGGACTCCTCGAGCCCGGCGGGACGGTGGTGGAGGCATCCAGCGGAAACACCGCGATCAGCGTCGCGTGGCTCGCGGGGCGGCTAGGCTACAGGGCTGTCATCGTCCTGGAGGAGGGCACCTCCCCCGCTAAGGTAGCGGTGATAAAGGCGCTCGGAGCCGAGGTAATCTTCGCCCCGAAGGTCCCCCGAGACCACCCGGACCACATGATCAACGTGGCAAGGCGCGTCGCCCACGAGAGGGGAGGCGTGTTCCTGGCCCAGTACTCGAACGAGGCGAACGTGAGGGCGCACTTCGAGACCACCGGGCCCGAGATCTGCAGAGCGCTGGGGGACAGGGTCGGTTGCTTCGTCATGGGCGTGGGGACCGGGGGGACGATCGTGGGTGTCTCGAAGTACCTCAAGAGCGTCATCGGCCCCAGGGTTAAGGCTGTGGCAGTGGTGCCGAAGGGCTCGCCGGTGGCAGGCGGCAGAGGGCGGGGGGAGGAGATTGAGGGCCTAGCTGTTTCCACGGTACCGGACATACTCTCCCGCAACCGGGACCTGGTTGACGCCGTAATAGAGGTCTCGCTCAGGGAGGCGGTGGAGTGGATGCTTAGGCTCGCGAGAGAGGAGGGAATCCTCGGGGGAGTATCCACGGGCGCGAACATCGCCGGCGTCCTCAGAGTAGCGGGGGAGTGCGACGGCGCAATCGTCACCCTAGCCCCCGACTCGATGTTCCGCTACGCGAGCCTTCTTGAAAGCTCTCTAGGAAAGAATATATTGTAAGTATGCACGTCCATCTTGTGGAGCAGGATCACCTAGTCGCAGGCCTTAGGGACCTTCGCAGTGCCTCGAAGCTACTGCTAGTAGCCTCGATCCTCGGAATCTTAGTTAGCGTGGCGATCCTGTCTGCGGTCCCAGCCCTGCTCTCCATCTCCCTGACGGCTCAAACCTCGATTCAGGGCTTGGCGAGCAGGCTGATCGCGTGGTTACCGTTGCTAATCATCGGAGCCCTGCTGGGCTTAGCCTCCGGGGTCATAAGCCTCTACGCCATCTACGCGAAGCTGCTCCCCTCGAGCAAGCACCTCGCTAAGTGGAGACCCTCCGTCTTCGACACGCCAAGGAAGCTGCTGTACATAGGCTACTGGGGGGCGCTGGCCACAGGCGTCCTAGCCTTTATTGCCGCGGTTGCTCTCGCTGCGGGCGCTCTCCCAGCTTTGATGCAAGCGGCTCAGGCAGAGAGGCTGATTAGACTGGTAGTACTTTTGATGCTACCTCTCATCCTCGTCGTTCTCGCAGGCATCCTCGCGTTCGTGGGGGAGGTTGGGATGATAATGCTCTTTTACGAGCTGGGAGGGGCCCTCCAGTCAGAGAGGTTCAAGCACGTCGCTCTGCTGACGGTGGCGTACATCCTCGGGGGCGTCCTCGTGGGCCTGATCCCTAACCCTGCAGCTATGCTCCCAGGCCTCGTCGTCGTCGCGGGTCTCCAGGCTGTCGCCTTCTACCTCGCTATAGAGGAGTGCACGAGGATCCTCTCCTCCGCTCCGCAACAGCCACCTGCGGGGGTGTGAGGCCGGTGCCCGAAGTAGAGGTCGCAGAGTACCCTAGCTCGCCGGCTCCCGAAGAGATCGCGCGGAGGCTCGGAGAGCTCGACGGCCTAGTCGTTGTCGGCGCGTGGAGCCCAGGGGACTGGCTGAGGATCAGGGGAGAGCTAAGGAGGATAGGTGCCAGGTGGAACCGCGTAGTCTACATCGACTCGCAGAGGGATCCGGCGATCTCCGGAGTCAGTCTGGATGGCCTCGTCAGGTCGCACAAGGCGTACTTGGAGGCATCGGCGGAGTACATACCGGTCGTCGTCTCGGAGGCGGGCAAGACCGTGTCGCGCCGCGAGATCCTGAAGGCGGGCCTAGGGGTGTTCTTCACGTACACTGCGATGCCGGAGGTTCGAGACGCTCAGTGCTCATCGCTGAAGAGCTGCAGCCTCTGCCTCAGCTCCTGCCCCTACGACGCCCTATCCGGGAAACCCCCGGGAGTCTTGGAGCAGAAGTGCGTGGAGTGCGGGCTGTGCGCCTCCTCCTGCCCATCAGGCCTCCTACTAGTCCCAGCCTTCCCCCCTGTAGCGTTGCGGAGGTTGCTCTACGAGCTGAAGTCGAGCGGCGCCCAAGGCGTTGTCGTGACGTGCCCCGAGGGCAGGACCAGCGTGTACAGCGGCGGTTTGAAGGGAGCGGTCGTTGAGGTACCGTGCGTGGCCGCACTGAGGATACACGAGTACCTCTTCGCCAGGCAGCTGGGGCTGAACGTGGTGCTCCACTGCCCGGCCGAGCTAAGGGCTAAGTGCCCCAGGGGCAGGGCGGTCGAGGAGTACCTCGCGCTGGTGCGCGAGGCCGAGCTCATCACGTCAAGCAAGGAGGCTAAACCGGTCTCAGGCGAGAAGCTCCCAGACATCATCGCCCCCCTGGCCTCCGGCGAGAGCAGCTGGGTTCCTCTCAGCCGCCTCCCCCTCTTCCGCGTAGAGGTGGACGCTGAAGCCTGCACGCTCTGCGGGGCATGCGAGAAGGCCTGCCCCACCCACGCCCTGTCTCTCCGGCACGGGGAGGGCTACACTCTCCTGTTCACCCACTCGGACTGCATAGGCTGTGGCACCTGCGTTTCGGTGTGCCCTGAGAAGGCGGTGCGCCTCGTGAGGGCCGCGAACCCCGCGCTGCTGTCAGCGCGCTCCCCAATCGCGGTGGCCAGCTCTCCGGAAGCCCATTGCAGGCGCTGCGGCGCGCCCATAGGCCCCCAGGCGAGGATAGTGAGGATTGCGGAGAAGCTGAGGAAGGCCGGCGTCTCCGAGGCGCAGGTGGAGAAGCTCTGGCTCTGCGAGAAGTGCAAGCAGGAATCTCTAGCAGACGAGCTCAAGGAGTTCCTCGAGAGGGCTTGACGGCGACGAGGGTGAGAGTTGAAAGCGCTCCACGCCTCACACTCAGCACCCGCAGGCCACTTATCAGCCGCTCCAGCTCCTCGGCCGTCATGAGCCTCGCGGGGAAGCCGAGTGCTTTCTCAAAGAGCAGGATAGCTCTGCCCGCTAGCCCACACCTGTCGAAGTCGAAGACGTAGAGCTTACCGTTTACCCTCAGAGCCTCTGTTGCCTCCTGGATAGCCTTCTCGGGGTCGTCCATGTGGTGCAGGGAGTCGTGAAACACGGCAGAGTCAACGGACTCGCGCCTGAGCGGAAGGTAGCAGGCGCTCGCGCAGATAAACTCGACCCCGGCCGGCCTGCGCCGCGGAAAGTGCGCGGCGTCCACGTCGAGCACCAGGGACAGCTCGTACCTGCCGCCGATGCTCTCGGCGAGTCTCCCGCTGGCGCCACCCACGTCGAGCAGCACTCTCCCGGGAGCGATCGCGCCTGCCGTCTTCCCGTATATTCCTTGGGGGGCTAGCCTGTACAGGGCGAGTAGCAGGAGCCTACCGAGCTGCAAGTGCACCGTGTCTTAGCCTGCACTTCCCTGTACTTTTAGCATTATGTAAGGTAAATCTTATATAATAGTGACTTGTTACATGTAGTGCTGACCCGCATGGAGAACATGTTGAAGAGAATAGACAGGAGCATCGCCGCACTGCTATTACTGGGCTTCATGACTTCCCTGGGCAACGCCGTGATGAATGTCGTCCTTCAGCCCTACCTCAAGCACCTGGACCTCTCCCCCCAGGACGTCGGCTCGCTGCAGCTTGTGATGTCCGCCTCAACAGCCCTCGCCTTAGTGCCGTCGGCCTACCTAGCGGACATGCACGGCAGGAAGAGGGTAGCGCTCGCATCCTTGGCGTTTTCAGCCCCGGGCTTCCTGCTAGTGGTGCTCGGGGACGGGGCAGGCCCCCTGTACGTTGGCTTCGCCCTGCTCGGCCTGGGAAACGCGCTGGCCTCGGTTTCGCTGAACCCGCTCCTCGCCGACGTGACTCCGCCGGAGATGCTGGACTCCGTGGCGTCCTTATCCCAGATCCTCGGGCTGGCCGGCGGCTCGATCGGCATGGCTCTCTCCTGGCTGCCCCAGCTCGCGGCGTCATCCTTGGGTGGCTTGGTAAATGCCTACAGGCTGTTCATGCTCGCGGGCGGTGTGGTCTCCATGGCCAGCTTCCCGCTCCTTCTCGCTGTGCGGAGCCGCGACGTTAAAGGTGGCAAGAGCTTCAAGCTCGCCTTCACGAGGAATACCGTTCTCCTCTCTGCTGTGAACGCTGTGACAGCCCTCGGCGCTGGAGCGTCTGTGTGGATGATAAACTACTATTTCATGCTGAAGTTCGGGGTGGAGGCCGGCGAGCTCGGAAGCCGTATGCTCGCGGAAACCCTCCTAATGATACCCGCAACCTCACTAGCCCCGGTCGTCTCCTCAAGAATGGGCACGCTACACGCCATCGTACTTATGCAGGCCGCTTCGATCCCCCTCCTTCTGCTCACAGCTTGGGCCCCGAGCTTCCTCGCCTCCGCTACAGCTTTCACAGCGAGGAGCGTGCTTATGAACGCATGCAACCCGCTGTTCTGGTCGCTGAGCATGAGGCTGGTGGGCGAGGAGGAGCGCTCACGGTATACTATGCTGAGCACCCTCGCGTGGCAGCTGGCGGGGGGCTTCGGTTCGGCCATAGGAGGCTTGCTCATGGGCGTGAACCCGGACTACCCGCTCTACTTCACGGCAATCATTTACACGGCGGGCGTGCTCCTCCTCTACGGCCTCTTCAAAGGAAAAGAAGGTTGAGCAGCGGCCTCGATAGATGGCTTTTCCTCTCAATCGGCAACCGGGCGCGTTCTATAACGCGGTAGCACCATTATATCGGGAGAGGATTTTAAGTGTCGGAGCTGCACCGGGCGCTTGGGCTCGCGCTCAGCCCTCTGCCCATCCGTGGGGCTACGGGAAAACGGGCCTCGGGCTGTCCACGCACTCGAAGCTGTGAGACCAGCCCCCCTCTCTCAGGCTTTTCCAGAGAAGCGGCCTCTTGTACGCGGCCTCTCCTGGCGGTACTATGAGCTCGCCGTATACGCTCCTCACCTCTAGGGCTCTAACAGCCCTGTAGAACTCGACCTTCTCCCGCGCGGGGAACTGGCCCACGATGAGGGCTCTCTTCTTGTCGAGGAGGGCGAACCGGTACCCCGTGAGGGTCGACGTCACCCTTGCAAGCGCGCAGCTCCGCCACCCCTCGACCAGGTACACCTGGACTGGGATGCTGGTGTCTGGGATAAGCAGGTAGGCCGCGTTGCCGGTCCACGCGGGCTTGACGTGCCTCTTGAAGTGGTACTCCACTGCCTGAGTGGTGAGGTTCGGAAGAGAGTCGTCTAGGCTCCGCGCCCTCCCGTAGGCCGTGAACACCCTTAGGAAGGGGGCGTCCAGCTTGAACGAGAGCAGTGCGGCGTCGACGGCATCAGGCCTCAGCGCGTATACTCTGGGCTCCTCGGGGAGGGCGTAGTCCTCCTCGCTCGGCCTTCTTGCGCGCCCAAGCGGGAAGCCCGAGGGATCCCAGAAGACCAGCTCGAGGCCTCTCAAGACCCCGTTCTCCTCCTGCTCTCCCCATAGGACCTTCTTGGCTGGCGCCAAGCCCAGGCACAGCTGAAACTCATGCTCCCCCTCCAGCTTCGAGACGAACGTGCAGGCCAGCCAGGTCGGGCAGCCCCCCGACGCGAGGAGCGCGGCGGGCATCAGCTTAATGACCGGGAAGTTCACGAGGAACCTGAAGGCTACGACGCCTGAGAGCTCGTGCAGGACTCTCCTGGCCACGGTGTAGCGCAGGCCCGACTCCCGCGAAACCTGCTTCAGGCTTAGGGCCCTGCGGGCCGCCTTCACGAACTCCAAGTGCTCTTCCCCTAGCTGGGCGCTCATCGCCTAGCCCCGGCTTAGCACCTCGCGGAGCGCATCCTCGAGGCCGGACCTGATCATCGAAACAGCGAGCACGGCGAGCAGTAGCGAGAAAATCCTGGCGAGGACGAGCACGGTGTTCTTTCCCACCTTCCCGATTATGTGGTGGCTTCCCGACAGGATCGCGTACGCTATCAGCGTGTTCAGCGCTATCGAGGCGAGCGTGGGGAGGGTCCCGTACACACTGTTCAGGTACATGACCACGTATATGCTACCGGGCCCCGCGAGGAGCGGTGTCGCCATGGGCACTACGGCTAAGTCCTCGCTCCTCAGGGTCTCCGCCTCAACTCTGCCGACGAGCCCCTCCAGCGCCAGGAGGAGCAGGAGGATACCCCCGGCGATCTTGAAGTCCGTGAATGTCACGTTGTAGTACGTGAAGAACGAGTACCCGAAAAGCGTGAAGAAGACCAGCAGGGTGGAGGCGATCAGCACTGACTTCGCGAACACCCTCCTCCTCTCCCACTCCTTCATGCTACCGGTGAGAGCGTAGAAGATGGGTATGTTCCCAACCGAGTCGAGCACGATGAACAGCATCACGAACGCGTCCCAGTACTCCCGCACACGACACTACAGACCCGCACCTAGAAAAACCTTACACACCGTGCGCGCATGCCGTGGCGCTGCTCAGCGCACTCTCCTCGCTAACACCCAGAGGGCTGCGAGCTCTAGGCCCAGGAAGAAGCCACACGCGGCAGCGTGGCGGGCATCCACTGCTTCGACGCCGAGAAGCATCTTCGCCAGCTCAGCTACGTTGAACGTCGGAGCCAGGTAGCTGAGCGGCCTGACAGCCTCGGGCAGGATGCTGGCGGGGTAGTACACCGGTGGCACGAGGGTGAGGATGTTTCCTATGAGGTTCACCTTCGGGCCCGCGTTCAGGTCACCCC
The DNA here is from genome assembly GCF_022693705.1 of Infirmifilum sp. NZ. Taxonomy (NCBI): domain Archaea; kingdom Thermoproteati; phylum Thermoproteota; class Thermoprotei; order Thermofilales; family Thermofilaceae; genus Infirmifilum; species Infirmifilum sp. NZ. The sequence continues at coordinate 253,206 of NZ_CP094288.1, read as the reverse complement.
TGGCTACCACGTAGCCCAGCAAAACCCCCGCGGCCCAGGGAACGAGCACTACAAGGGTGAGCGCCGCGGCCACGGCGAGCGGGTGAGCGCTGACCGAGAGCGCCAGGAGCGCGGAGTAGGCCAGGATCGTGGCCACAGAGGGGAGTAGATGGCCGAGGGCCAGCCCGAACCTGAACTCCAGCATGCCCACGGGTGAGGCGAGGAAAGCGTCCTCGAGCTTGATGAGGCTGTAGTACGCCTCGTACACTGCACTCGAGGAGCCCGAGCTCAGCGCGAGCGAGAGTACCGCGCCGACCAGCACGTGCGGGAGCAGCTTGGCGCCGCCCAGCACGTAGAACAGGGCGAGAAGCCAAACAGTGTAGAGGATCGAGTTCACGTACGCCTGCCACGCCCTGAAACCCCTGCGCGAGACCAGTAGCGCCACTCCCAGCGCGCCCCTCACGGCTGCATCACCCTCCGGAAAAACGCGTCCTTCAGCCCGCACCTCCCCACCTTAACGTCTAGGCCGCCTCCCGCCTCCGAGATCCTCGCCGCCGCCTCGGCAGCCGCGTGCTTCTCGACGTAGGCCACGGCCACCGACCCCACCTTGTACACCCCCTTAACCGACGTGAGGCCGCTGAGCGCCTCGCGCACCCTCTCGTAGGCACCCTCCCCGGGAAGGGTCACCTCCACCCTAGCCAGCCCCGAGACCTCTGAGGCGAGCACACCCGGCGGACCCCTGGCCACGAGCCTGCCCCTGTTTATCATCACGACCTCGTCGGAGTTCTCCTCCACCTCGTCCATCTCGTGCGAGGTGACGAGCACGCGCACCCCCTCCTTGGACATCCTCTTGACCTCACCCCAGATCCTCACCCTGTTGACAGGGTCCAGCCCCGACGTGGGCTCGTCGAGGAAAACCGCGTCGACGTCCGGGGCTAAGGCCATGGCGAGCAGGACGAGCCTCCTCATGCCCCCGGAAAGCCTGAGGCACTGCTTGTCCCTGTGGTCCCACAGCCCGAGCCGCTCGAGGACCTCCCTCGCTCGAGCCCTAGCATCAGCCATGCTGTAGCCCCTCGCGAACAGGTAGTAAGCGACGTGCTCCAGAGGCGTGGCGCCCGTGTCGGGGCTGGCGTCCTGCGGGAGAAGCGAGATCCTCCTCCTCAGCTCCTCCGAGTCACTGGTAACGTCCAAGCCCAGGACCCTAAGCGTGCCCGATGTGGGCTTGAGGAGGCACGTCGCGATCTTCACGAAGGTGGTCTTCCCCGCGCCGTTCGGCCCCACGAGCGCGAGGACGCTCGCACCGGTATCGAAGCTCAGGCCGTCTATCGCCCTAACCGAGCCGTAGTCTTTAACGAGGTGCGAGGCCTCGATAAAGGTCTCGCCCGAGCGCATCTGCAACGCATAAAGTTTATGAAAAGTGGTTTATATATCTGCTCTCGCTGAAATCCTTTTTTTGGAGCAGTATGCGGTGCGGCGGCACAGTGTAGCGTCTGCTACCCTCGCTTGAATACCCTTGGCTCCAAGCCGGAGGCTAGTGCCTGAGGACCCAGCGGTGGGAAGGGTCCTCTTCCACCGTGGACAAGGTGCGAGGAGTATTAGTATCGGCTCAGCCTTACGACAGCCCACCTCTTAGAAGTACCATCAGCGCGCCGATGGCCAAGAATACAAGTCCCATAACCATGGAGAGTGCTCGCTCCGGCAACCTGTTAGCTACCCTGGAAGCGGCTGCCCCAGCTAGTATGCTGCCTACAGAAGTGGCTGCGCTGTAGAGAACGTCGAGGAAGCCGTGGACCAGGTACCCGACGGTGCCCGAGAAAGCGGTCAAGGCCATGATGAGCGTAGAGGTCCCGACAGCCTTGTGAAGCGGCTCTCCCAGGACGACGACGAGAAGTAACAGGAACATCAAGCCTCCACCCGCGCCGAAGACCCCGGTGATCACTCCAACCCCGAACCCTAAGATCACCGTCGCGAGAACCCTCTGGGTAGGCGGGAGGCGCGAGGTTATCCCCGAAAAGTCCTTAGACAGAAGCCCCTTGCCCCTGCTACGCCGCATCATCATAATTCCCAGCGCTATCGTGAAAACGCCGAAGGCCCTCGAGATGCGGGACTCGGGAGTCGCTGAAGCTATAAAGGCACCGATCTGGGCGCCGGCAATCGAGCTTAAGCCTATCATCACCCCGTCCTTGACCTCAACCCGCCCGTTCCTGAAGTAAGTGTACGCGACCGTGAGAGATGCCAGCGTGTCGACGAACAGGCTAGCGGCTATGGCGCTGTGCACGGTCAAGCCGCACAGCAAGCTGAGCAAGGGTACCACGACTACAACCCCGCTAGCACCGGTGAAGCCCGTCACAGTGCCTGCTAGTAGGCCAACAGTGAACGCTACCAGGATCGTGGTCCACGACACGCCTCGGAGAACCGCGCTTAGGTTTAAATCCTTGATTTCCTAACATTTGTTAGAGATGCGGGTAGGCGTAGCGGAGCTACCGCTCCACACGGGCTCTGTCCCAGCCTGGCTGCTCAGAAGGATGACCAGGCTTGCCGCTGTAGTCACCGAGCTCATCGTCGACGAGTACGGCCCGCGCGGGCTACTCGAGAGGCTTGCAGACCCGGTGTACTTCCAGGCCCTGAGCAACCTCATCGGCATGGACTGGGACTCCTCGGGGTCCACGACCGTGACCACGGGCATCCTGAAGGCTGTCCTCAACGCGTCGGATCTGGGCGTGAGGGTCGCTGGCGGGAAGGGCAGAAAAAGCCTCGAGACACCAGCGGAGCTCGAGAGGCATGCCGGCGAGCTGGGACTCGACCCCGCCGCTTACACCAGGACATCGTACCTCGTCGCGAAGGTGGACAGCGCCGCCGTGCAGGCGGGCTACCAGCTCTACCACCACGCCTTCTTCGTCTCGGAGGACGGTGCCTGGGCGGTCGTCCAGCAGGGCATGAACCCGGGCGCCAGGCTCGCCAGGAGGTGGCACTGGTTCTCCGGCAGGGTGACGGACCCCGTGAACGAGCCCCACTCCGGGATCATGGGGGTGCGGGAGCCCTTCGCGCTCAACACTGTGGCGTCGGAGGCTTCGGGCTTCAGGAGGCTGGCCGTAGACCTTGCGCAGGAGGGTGCCGCGAGGATCGAGGGATACCTGAGGCAGGCCCAGGCGATAGCCTCGGGCTACAGGCCGCTGGTCCTTTACAAGCCCTACGAGGGGGTCGACGTTAGGGGGGTCCTGGAAAGGTACGCTAAGCTCGGGGTGCCCAAGCCTGAGAGGAGGGGGCTTGAGGCGGCCCGTGAGGCGGGTGTGAGCAGCTACGCGGAGCTCCTGTCGATCCGCGGGGTGGGGCCTTCGACCGTTAGAGCTCTCGCCCTCATCGCGGAGCTCGTCTACGAGACTCCGCCCTCTTGGCGGGACCCCGTCACGCACCCCGTTGACCCCTTCAAGTTCGCCTACGCCGTCGGCGGGAAGGACGGCGTCCCCTTCCCCGTCGACAGGAGGACCTACGACGAGATTCTGTCGATACTCAGCAGGCTGCTCGAGCGGAAGGTCTACTCGAGGTGGTTGCTGAGGCGGCTGGCCCAGCTGACGAAGGAGTGGGAGCCACCTGAAGGGGAGAAGCGGCCGACATGAAAAAGTATTTCTATTGACCGATCCCTATCAGCCTGGCGGTTCAGTTTGGCGGACAGCGACAGGGCTAAGGCTTACAAGCTCATTCTCTCCTTCGGCCTGGTAAGCCTCCTGGGTGACATCGTCTACGAGGGCTCGAGGGGCACTATACCGGAGTACATGAAGTACCTGGGGGCGTCTGCGGCTGTTGTAGGCACAGTCATGGGGCTGGGAGAGCTCACATCCTACTTCTCGAGGCTCCTAGGCGGTGTCCTCGCGGACAAGACGAAGAGCTACTGGGCCCTCGTCTTCCTAGGCTACGGCCTCATAATCGCAATACCCCTGATACCCCTAAGCGAGGCGCTCGGCCTCGGCTGGGCTCTCGCGGCAGCCCTGGTCATTCTTGAGAGGCTCGGCAAGGGAATTAGGACCCCCTCTCGCGACACGATAATATCCTTCGCCTCCAAGAGCATCGGGAGCGGCAAGGCATTCGGCCTGCACGAGCTCCTCGACCAGGTGGGGGCAACGAGCGGTCCGTTGCTTTTCGCCGCCGTGCTGGCGGTGACGTCGAGCTACAGGCTCGCGTTCTTCTACTCGATAATCCCCTACGCCCTCCTGATGCTGACCCTAGCCTACGTCAGGTCGACCACCGCGCTCCCGGTCGAAATGAGGGAGGAGAGGAAGAGCGGGGAGGGCCGGGCTCTGGGCAAGGAGGCTGCGGCCTACATCGCGGCCGTCTTCGTAAACGCGATGGGGCTGTTCCCCGCCTCCCTCATCCTCTACCTGGCCGCAGAAACACCGGAGGTCGCGCAGATGGGCTCTTGGCTGCCCCCCGTCCTCTATGCTGCGATACAGTTCGTGGACGCCATCTTCGCGCTTGTTTTCGGGCTCCTGTACGACAGGTACAGGCTCTGGGTGCTCCTCTTCCCCTTCACGCTCTCGATAGCAGTGCCGTTCCTGGCGCTGCAGCGCGGCTTCCTGCCGATAGCTCTCTCAGCGCTGGTGTTCGGGCTGGTCCTCGGCTCCCAGGAGTCGGTCTACAGGGCGGCGGTGGGGGACCTCACGGAGCCCTCCGTGAGAGCTACGGCCTACGGCTTCTTCAGCACCGCGGTCGGCCTGGGATCGCTGCTATCCGGCGCGGTTTACGGCCTGATGATCGACCTGAACCTCCCACTTTGGGTGAGCGGCATCTACGTCCTAGCGACCCAGATCACGTGCATCGCTCTACTGCTCCGCGTGATACGCAGGCGAAGGGCGTAAAGATTTTTTTAATAACCTTTCTCTTAACACCGCGTGGGTGAGACTGACTACTACGCACTGTACTACGACCTGCTTTACTCGCACAGAGATGTGAAGGCTGAGACAGACTTTCTGGAGAAGATGTTCCGCGAGCACTCGTCGATACCGGTGAGGAGCGTGCTCGACGTGGGCTGCGGCACGGGCATCCACAGCGTTGAGCTGGCGAGGAGAGGGTACAGCGTTGTAGGCGTGGACGTCTCCCGGGAGATGGTGGAGAAGGCCCGCGAGAAGAGCAGGGGCTTGCAGAACGCCTCGTTCGTGCAAGCGGACATAAGGTCCTTCAGCGCCGGCAGACGCTTCGACTCGGCGATAGCCATGTACGGCGTCATGAGCTACTTCGTCGACGATGACGACCTGATGAGCGTGCTCAAGGCGATCAGGGCTCACCTGAACACGGGCGGCCTCTTCGTCTTCGACACTTGGAACCTGGTCGGCGTGCAGGAGAAGAGGCTTTACTACGAGACGCCCTCAGCGAGCTTCCGCAGGTCTGGGTCGATGCTCGCTATAAAGGAGGAAACCTGGAGGCTCGACCTCCACAACCAAGTAGCGCTCCTGGAGATCACGTGGTCGGTGATAGACCTGCCCCAGAGCAAGATCGACGTCTTCACGCACAGGATAAACATAAGGCTCTTCTCGCCGCGCGAGATAAAGCACTACCTGCGGGAGGCGGGCTTCGAGGTGAGGGCGATGTTCGAGGACTACGCTTGCAAACCCTTCACGGAGCTCAGCCCTGAAGCAGTGGTCGTCGCGCGCGCCCTCTAGGGGTTAAACTTATTACTCGTTTAAACGGGTTTGCTTGTGCGCAGGTGCAGCAGTAGTGTTCTCCGGCCAGGTGGCCACAGCAGTCATAGTAGCTGCGGGAGTAGCGAGCAGGCTCCGCCCTTACAGCCTCGAGATGCCCAAAGGCCTGATGGAGCTGAGGGAGGGTCTCAGCATAGTGGAGTGGAACATCTCAAAGCTCAGGAAAGCGGGCCTGAAGAACATCCTCGTCGTGACCCGCTCCGAGTTTGCCGAGACTTTCAAGGGGAAGCTCAGGGGTCAAGCCGTTGTCCTAGTGGTCGGAGAAGCCCCTGAGTTCGGCAACCTGTACACAGTCTACACTGCTTTAAGGCACGTGGAACCTCCGTTTCTAGTCGTGATGTCAGACCACATTTTCGAGGATGCTATTCTGGCCAAGCTCCTGAGCAGGAAGAGCGGTAAAGCCTTCACGGTGTGCCTCGACAGGAAGCCTCCTAGGCCTGATCTCCACGAGGGCCTCCAGCTAGTGATCAAGGACGGCGAGGTGAAAAGAGTTGGAAAAGGCGCGGGTTACATGTACGGAATTGACACAGGCCTGATACTGTTCCGGGAGAAGGCGAGGCGCTACGTCGAGGAGGCGATAAATGCTAAGGGGCCAACTGCATCCATAGGCGACGCTCTCGACTTGGCGGCTAGGGATGGCGAGCTAGACTACGTAGACGTGACTGGGCTGTACTGGAAGGACATCGACACGCCAGAGGACCTAGCGGAGGCGCGTGCAAGGCTGACCCAGCTCTTAAGGCGCGACGCGTTGAGGACGAACGATATCCTCTCCAGGCTCCTCACCCGTCCAATAACTTCGCTGATTGCCTCGCGGCTCTCAGGCTTCAACCCTTCTCTAACCGCTCTTGCCCTGGGTTCTCTCTCGGTCCCCCTCTACTGGGCTACGTTACTCCTTGCTGGGAGCAGCTGGCAAGCTCTCCTCCCAGCCCTGCTACTCGCTTACGCCGCCCTAGCTCTCGTGGATGCAGGAGAGGCTTTGCACGCGCTAACAGGCTCGTCGAATGCGAGAGTCGCCGTGTGGTTCTCCAGCACTCTCGTGGATGCCCTGCTCGTTTCAAGCCTCATTAGAACCGACCCTCTGTGGACGTCTCTGCTCATCTCGTCGCTTTCACTGTGCAACGCCATGAGGGAGGGCAGCGGACTCCTCGTAACTATCTCCAGCAGGAGTCTCCGCTGGCTCGTCACGCCAATCTTCTTCCTCGGCACCGGGAGCCCTGCCCCCGTGTTTCTCGAGTACCTATACTTGGCACAGGGGTTGGTGGCGCTTGCAGGCCTACTCCACGCCATCTTTAGGGAACGTGTTGCCGCGCCGAGGAGGAGGGAGAGGGAGAGGCCCAGGCCAAAAGTGGAGATCCCGCACGTCGTCGTCAGGAGGCACTTGGAGAGCATCGTGAATAGTGGCATTGCGCTGGTTTTCATCTTCATCATCATCGACACGGCTAAGGGCAGCGTTGGAGGCTTTCCGCTGGCCGAGATTTACGCGCGCTCCATCACAGTAGCGGATCTCCTCTCGCTCGCGGAGCTTATGGCTCTGCTCTACTACGGTTACCGAATTCTAGCCTCAGTGAAGTTCTTCGTCGACCTCGCAGTGGACAGGGTTGCTAGGGCGATGAAGATAACCCAGAGCATGGCTATGCACATGCTCGTCGACGTATTCTACGTGGTCATCGGATGGGTTCTAGCCGCTTTAGTTGCCCCCCTGGTTAAAAGCCTCCCACTCTACGGCTCAATGCTCTCGGCCGTGGTCTCTCTGATCGGGGTAAGTGTCCTCGCGTTCTTCCTTTACGATCTCGCACGGCAGCTGCAGAGGGTTTTCAGCGACATCTACACCTCCTTTTCTGAGAAGATCGTCAGACACCTGGGGGGTGAGGAGCAGTGAAGGCTTTGCTAACGACCTGCGATCTCCCAGACCCATGTCTACCGGTGAAAGTCGAGGTGTTCAGCACACCCCTCATAGTGAGGATTGCGAGGGAGTACGCCAGGGCAGGGTTGACGCTATGCGTTGTAGGAGCCTGTGCTGAGGACGCCGTTAGAGTTCTCGTAGCCTACGGATTGCCCGCGCAGGCAGGCACTCCTGACGTCGATGCGGGGGAAGAGGTTCTTGTTGCGCGCGCAGATACCCTATTCAGCGTGGAGTCTTTGAGGGCCATCGCTGAGAGCAGGGGGGAGACGGCCTTCCAGCTAGGGTCCGAGCTCGTCGCTTTAAAGCTTACGGGCAAGCTGATCAAGGAGTTGTGGGGGCAACTAGCCTGTACACCCCTTTCAGCGCTTTACGAGAGGATCATCGCTCTGCGCGGTTTACCTATTGTGGATTTGAGCGCGGACAGCGTTGCGATCTTCAAAAGCGGGCCTTCGTTGGAGAAGTGGCTCCTGAGGAGGGCTCAGAAGGGAGTGCACTTCACGTCTAAGCTCAACGCACCCCTTGAGAATGCACTGGTGAGGCTTGTCGGACGCTTCAATTGGGTGACCCCTAACAGGATCACGCTGCTGGTGAACGCTCTCGCCGCCGTGCCGCTGGTGCTCTTCCTGCAGGGTAGCTTCGTAGCCGGTAGCCTCACAGCCTACCTTGTGGGGATCCTCGACGGAGTCGACGGGAAACTAGCTAGGGTTAGGGGGGTTGCGTCGAAGCTGGGGCTTCTAGAGCACACTGCTGACACCCTCTACGAGCTGGCATGGTATGCGGCTTACGCCCTCGGGTGCTACAGCAGGGCAATGGACACGCTGGCCCTGATCCTCGGCTTCGCGATGCTCATCGCAAACAGCTACATCAAGCACCTGTACCTGCAGTTTCACATAGCTTCAGGCGCGACCCTGAAGGAGGCCGGTAGCCTGGGCAGGGCCTTCGCGAAGGTAGACGGGAGGAGGAACACTTACATCCTCTACTTCCTCCTCTCATCCGCGCTGGGAGTGCCTGTTTACGGGCTTGCGCTGTCACTGACCCACGCGGCTATCACCGCGCTTGTCTACACAGCCTTATCCGTGGAGCACTTGAGGGGCTAGGAAGGAGGGCTGCCGCGAAAAACTTTTAGCGCGTGGAGCGCGGAGTAGCGTGTGGGGTTTCCCGCTGAAAACACTCAAAGAGTGAGGCAGCTCGTCTCCAGGCTCGGCCTCACGCGGGCCCTCAGGGAGCTCGCGCTCGAAGCTTTCCCGGAGATAGGCGCGCCCTTCGAGGGTGCAAGGAAGGTGCTCTGCGTCCAGCCGCACCCCGATGACTGCGAGTTCGGCGCCGGGGGAACACTGGCGGACCTGGCCGACAAGGGCGTCGAGGTAGTCTACCTTACGATGACCGACGGCTCGATGGGCGCCTCAGACCCCTCGCTAGATCCCCGTAAGCTCGCTGAGACCAGGCGCCGCGAGCAGGAGGAGGCCGCTAAAGTCATCGGGGTCACGAGGATTCACTGGCTCGACTACCCTGACACCCAGCTTCCCTACACGCCTGAAGCTCGAAGCCGCGTGATCAGAGCGATCCGCGAGGAGAAGCCCGACGTGGTGCTGGCTCCCGATCCCTGGCTGATGTACGAGGCCCACCCCGACCACAGAATTACCGGCTGGCTGGTCTCAGAGGCTGTTATGTTGTCCCCCCTCCCCCTCGTCCTTCGCGACCTCCCACCTCACCTCGTCGCCGCCGTCGTTTACTACTACACTGCTAGGCCGAACTACTTCCACGACGTCTCGGGAACATTCACGCGTAAGATCGAGGCTCTCTCGAAGCACAGGAGCCAGTTCGAGGCCACGTGGCCTGTGACCGTCCAGCAGCTTGAAACGCTAGCGGCCGCCTTCGGAGCAGCCATAGGCTCCGAGATGGCGGAGGCTTTCCGCGTGATTCCTCACATGCTCCTCCACGCCGTCCCCCTCTCCGAGATCGTCTAAAGTTTTTAGCTTAAAGATACTGTCACTTTTGTGCCTGGTTCGGAGGGAGAGCAGAGGCTTAAAAGGAGGATTGGTCTTCTCGGCGTCTTCAGCTTCGGCTACGCCGACGTGGGAGCCGGCATCTACATGACCCTAGGCTTGGTGGCGTCCTACGCTGGTCCCGCAACCCCCGTAGCGTTCGCGGTGGCTTCGATCTCCTACCTCCTTACCGCCTTAAGCTACGCCGAGCTGAGCTCCGCGATCCCGGAGGCTGGTGGAGGGATGAAGTTCGCTGAAAGGGCCTTCGGGAGGCTGGCTGCTTTTATAAGCGGCTGGAGCCTCCTCCTCGACTACATAGTGACAGGCTCGATCTTCGCCCTCGCGACAACGGGGTACTTGGGGCACCTCTTCCCGGTCCTCCACCGCGACCCCTACTTCGGCATGACAGCTTCTATCCTCGTAGCCGTCCTCGTGGCGCTGAACATTCTGGGAATCAGGGAGTCGGCGAGGTTCAGCTCTGCGCTAGTCCTTGCCGACATATCAGGCCTGCTGGTGATAATGAGCCTCGGCTACCTCACCAGCTTCAAGCCCTTCTTCGACCAGGTGAAGATCGGGGTAAACCCAACACTGCACGACTTTATCTATGCCTCGACGCTCGCGATGGCCTCCTACTTAGGGATAGAGGTGATATCCCAGACAGCCGAGGAGACGAGAAGGGCAGGCAGAACCATACCCCTGGCCGTAAAGTTCGTTAGCGCTGTAGTCATAGGCTTCGCGATCGCTTTCTCAACCCTGGCGATCGGCGTTGTAGGGTGGGAGAGGCTCGCGGCGTCTTACAAGGATCCAGCGGTTGTGGTCGCGGAGCACCTCCCCTACGGCGAGGCGCTGAGCCTATGGGTCTCGTTCATCGGGATGACCGTGTGCTACGTGGCCACGAACACGGGAATCGTGGGGGTTTCAAGGATGGCCTACGCTATGGGGAAGGAGGGAATGCTGCCGGAGTGGCTGAGCGAGCTTCACCCGAGGTTCCTCACGCCCTACCGTGCTGTGCTCATATTTGCCGTTGTGCAGCTCGCTCTTGCAGTGGTCGGCCACCTCGGGCTCGCCGCAGACCTCTACAACTTCGGCGCACTGATATCCTACACCATCGTCAACCTGTCGGTGATTGCGCTCAGGCTCAAGGATCCGTACAGGTACAGGCCCTTCAAGGTTCCGGGCAACATTCCCGTCAGGGTGAAGGGCAGGAGGGTGGAGTTCCCAGTATCGGCGCTTCTGGGAGCGTTATCGACGGCGGTGATGTGGTTAATGGTCGTGTGGTCCCACGAGGAGGGGAGAAACGTGGGCTTCGCGTGGCTCGCGGCGGGGCTGATATTTTACTACCTTTACCAGAGGAGGCGCAGAGCTAGCCCGGCTCCGAGATAACCTTTGCAACAGAGAGTAGGATCTTCGACCTCACCTCCGGAACCCTGTTAGGGTTTCCAATGCGGGTTCTGACCGTTAGCCGCGCCTTGCCGCCAGAGATCCCTGAAAGCCAGACCTCGGGCTCTCCCTCCATCACCTCCTCCTCGAGCTCTTTCTTGAGCGATCTCTCGAGGCGGGTGATCAGCTTGCCGATGTCACCGGTCACGGGCACCTCGAAGGACGTCACCACGTCTACCCCCTCACTCCTCGTTATGTTCACAACCTGCTTCTTCAGCAGTGCAGTGTTCGGTATGTAAACCCTCTCGTGGTAAACCGTCAGGATTACCGTGTAGAGGTCGTCGATGTCCACGACCCTCCCAACGTTCCCGTCCACCTCGATCCAGTCCCCGACTTTAAAGGGCCTGTATATCTCGAGCATGTGTCGGGCGACAACGTTGGGCAAAACGTCCTTGAGGCCGAGGAGGAGCATCGCCGCTAGGGCCCCGAAGAAGATCAAGAGAACCTCGAGCCTCAGGTTCAGGTGCTCCAGCGAGAAGAGGAAGCCGGTAAGGTATATACCCCAGCTCCCAAACCTGGCTAGAGCATCCCCCAGAACCTTGTTCACCCTACCGAGCGTTCTCCTCACAGCCCATGAGAACAGCTTTCCGGCGATAACGGTGCCTACGAGCGAGGCCAGGAACAAGATCAGACTCTCAGGCAAAGCGTCCACCTGCATCACCCGCTGAACGCGTAGTCCAGAAACTCCTCCAGCTCCTCTTTCCTGCCGAAAACTATCAACTTGTCGTCGGCTTTGACCACGTATTCGCTCGATGGGATCACTGGTCTTCCGTCCTGGACTACGAGGAGCAGGCGAACGCCCCTGCTCTCAATCTCCCGCGCGTCCTGCCCGATTACTGGAGAGTCCGGCGGGACGTCGACCTCGAGGATGGCTTCACCATCGAAGCTCGAGAGGTACCTGTAACCTTTAGCGGTCACAACCCTGGCAAAGTACTCGGCGAAGTCGTCCATGCATACCACCTTATCGGCCCCAGCCTCTATCGCTTTCCGCATGTTCTCAGCCTCGTCTACGCGAACCACCACCAGGGGGACTCCAAACCTCTTCTTAGCCAGCTCTGCAACTCGGATGTTGACGTTGTCGCGGCCAGTCACGGCTAACAGCACGTCTGCTTTATCGACTTCAGCGTCCTCTAATACCTCCACTCGCGTCGCGTCACCGCAGAATACAGTCGCGTCGATCTCCTTCGCTATCTTGTCGCACAGGGGCTTCCTTTTCTCGACCACGACCACCCTGTCACCCCTACGGGCGAAGTACTTAGCGAGGAAGAACCCGATGTAGCCTCCACCGACTACCACGATCCTCAAGCACAATCCCGGCTTACTGTGAAAAGGACCTTACTCTAATCTCTTTCGCAGGGGGGAGAAAACGACGCCTATAAAGTCTAGCTTCCTGGTTAGACTGTAGGCGCTTCAAGGTAGCTCTTCAGAAGAGTTGATATGATTTTCTTGGGGTCTCTGAACTCTATTTCCAGCACGTTCCCGTGTTCATCTACGCGAATGAGGATGTCTTCTCCCGCTTTCAGAGTTTTAACCGGCTCCTTTCCCTCGAGGGTTACTACTTTAAGAGAGTTTGTTGAAACGTCGTATAAGCTTCGATACATATGCTGGTTGTTATTGTTCAATATTAAAGCTTTTCCTTGAATTTGTCACAGTATGTCAATGCTATAGAACCTCACTAAACAATGAGGGAGGGGAAACATTGTTAAAGGCAATCGTGAAAGTCTCTTAGAGGGCTATGAGGCTTGCTGTGCTTGGATGCGGTGCGGTCGGCTCGGTGGTGGCTAGGCTGGCTGTGAAGACTAAGGTGGCTGAGAGCGTAGTCTGCCTCGACAGGGACGTCGAGAAGGCTAGGAGCTTCCTGAGCCTCGACGAGGGAGGTGGCGTGCCCGTTGAGGAGGCGGACGCCGTCAGGGTTGACGAGCTTGCGGCTAAGCTTAAGGGCTTCGACTTCGTCGTGAACTCCCTCCCAACCTTCGTCAGGGTGGGGGAGAGAGAAGTTCTCCTGAACCCCCTGGTTATGGAGGCCGCGCTGAGGGCTGGGGTCGGCTACGTGGACCTGGCGTGCTACGGGGGGAAGAGGAGGAGGGCTGAGCAGCTCTCCTTGTCGAAAAGGTTCTTGGCCGAGGGCGTGACGGCTGTGATAAACGCGGGGGCCTCGCCGGGGCTCTCGAACATTCTGGCTAGGGAGGCCTACGAGGACTTCGACAGGGCGCACTCGGTCAAGGTGATGTCTCTCGAGGACCAGCGGGGCTCGTCCTTCATAATCTCGTGGTCCAAGGAGGAGATGCTGAACGTGGCCACGCCCGTCCTGGTGTACAGGAACGGGAGGTACTTCATGTCCGAGCCGTTCGCGGAGTCAGCGCTCTGCGAGTTCCCAGAGCCTATCGGGTCGATTCGCTGCTACTCCGTCTCGAACGACGAGAGCTACACCATCCCGGCTTTCCTTAGGATAAGGGACTTCTCCTACTACGCCGGCGGGAGCGACATCGAGACGCTGAGGGCGCTCTACCGCCTAGGCGTCTTGGAGGACAGGAAGATACTGGTCAGGGGGCGGTTGGTTCCCCTGAGGAGTATCCTTTACCAGGTTCTCAGAGAGCCCAGCGGGCCGCTTGAGGCTATCCGCGCAGTCGAGGAGGGGGACCTGGAGGACGCTTTCTTCGCCCTGAAGGTGGTCGTCGAGGGCGAGGTCGGGGGGGCTAGGGCCGTCTCATCCAGGAGCGTCGTCTTCCCCAGCCAGAGGAGGGTTAACGAGCTCATGCCCGGCGCTACCTACATCACCTACCCAACGGCGCTCGTCGCCCTAGCAGTCATGAGGGTCCTCAGGGGCAGGAGGCTCGCGGGCGTATATCCACCTGAGGCTCTGCCTGGTGTTGTAAGGAGGGGTGTGCTCGCGGAGCTCGAGAGCCACAAGGTCTTCGTCAACGAGGAGTTCAGGGTGCTTGTCTAGCCGGTAACCTTTATATTCAAACAGGTGTTTATGACGGTGGGATACGCATGGAAGGGCTCGTTGTTGAAAACCTAACGGTTGCCGTTGAGGGGAAGCGGATAGTGCGCGGAGCCAGCTTCACGGCGCCGAAGGGAGTGGTTACAGTGATCATGGGGCCCAACGGCAGCGGGAAGAGCACGCTACTCCTCGCGCTCATGGGCCACCCCAGGTACACGGTTACGGAGGGCCGCGCTCTGCTTGACGGGGAGGATCTGCTGGCTTTGAGGCCGGAGGAGAGGGCCAGGAGGGGTCTCTTCCTCGCCTTCCAGTCGCCCCCAGAGCTGCCGGGGGTTAAGGTGTTCAATTTTCTCGTAGAGGCTGCGGGTAAGCTGGGTGTCAGCGTGAAGGATAAGGTGGAGAGCTCTCTGGAGGAGGTGGGTCTTCCGAGGGAGTACGCGGACCGCAGTGTGCACGTGGGCTTCTCGGGCGGTGAGAGGAAGAGGTTCGAGCTGGCGCAGGCGCTGGTCTTCAACCCCAAGGTCGTGATGCTGGACGAGCCGGACTCGGGCCTCGACATAGACGGTTTGAGGATGCTGGCTGAGAAGGTTAGGCAGCTGGCCTCCAGCGGGAAAGCGGTTCTGCTTGTCAGCCACAACCCCACGACGATCGAGTACGTGAAGCCGGACAAAGTGCTCATCATGGTGTCTGGGAGGATTGTGGCGCAGGGTGGACTCGAGCTTGCGAGGAGGGTGGAAGCTGAGGGCTTCCCGGTGGTCGCGGAGTGAGCAGGCCGGCTGTCCTCGAGGGGCTACCTGAGCTGGACTACACTGTCAGCTCGATAATGCACAAGCCGCGGCTGGAGCTCAGGGGAAGGATCTCGAGGAGCCTGGTGGAGGAGCTCTCGAGGTCGAAGAAGGAGCCGGAGTGGATGCTGAGGCTCAGGCTCAGGAGCCTCGAGCTCTTCGAAAAGCTACCTATGCCCAACTGGCTTGTGGGGGTTGAGGAGCTGGACTTGGAGGAGCTCGCCCACTACGTCCAGCCTGACGTAGAGAGGGCGAGGAGCTGGGAGGAGCTGCCCGAGGAGATCAGACGTGTCTACGAGAGGCTGGGCTTGCCGGAGATCGAGGCGAAGGTCCTCTCGGGCCTCGCCGCCCAGTTCGAGAGCGAGACCGTGTACCTGGCTTTCAAAAAATACCTCGAGCGGTCCGGTGTGGTCCTCATGGACATGAGCGAGGCTCTCGTGAAGTACCCTGACCTCGTAAAGAGGTACTTCATGCGCGTTTTCCCGCCCAGCGACCACAAGTTCGCCGCACTGCACGGGGCCCTGTGGAGCGGGGGAGTGTTCCTCTACGTTCCCCCTCGGGTCAGGATAGAGGCGCCCATCGAGGCTTTCTTCTTCGTAGCCAGCGAGCTCGAGGGCCAGTTCGAGCACACCCTGATAGTCGCCGACGAGGGTAGCTTCGTGCACTTCATCGAGGGCTGCGCGGCTCCCCTCTTCAAGAAGTACAGCTTCCACGACGGCATGGTGGAGATATACGCGCACAGGGGGTCGCACGTTAAGTTCACCACTGTCCAGAACTGGAGCAAGAACCTCATCAACTTCAACAACAAGAGGGCGATCCTCGAGGAGAACGCCACAATCGAGTGGGCTGAGGGGAGCCTAGGTAGCAAGGTCAGCTACGTCTACCCTGCCGCTGTACTCAAGGGCGAGGGGGCTAGGGCGAGCATAGCGAACATCACCCTCGCGAAGGGCCCGACCTGGAAGGACGGCGGAGCCAAGGTCTTCCACCTGGCGCCCAACACGAGCAGCGAGGTCGTGAGCAAGAGCATCAGCGCGCAGGGCGGGGTGGCCGTCTACAGGGGGCTCGTGAGGGTGGCGAGGGGGGCGTCTGGCTCCAAGGCCTCGGTGAAGTGCGACAGCCTGATACTCGATGAGTCGTCGAGGGCCTACACGTACCCCAAGAACGAGGTCGAGGAGGAGAGCGTAACCGTCGTTCACGAGGCGACAACGGGCAGGCTGAGCGAGGACGCACTGTTCTACGCCCAGTCGAGGGGCTTAAGCGAGGGCGAGGCTAGGCGGATGCTGGTCCTGGGCTACGTCGGGGACCTACTGGGGAGGCTGCCCTTCGAGTACCAGGTGGTCTTCCGGCGGGTCCTTGAGCTGGAGTTCGAGGAGCTGGGTGGCTACGGGTGAAGCTCGAGGAAGTACTCAAGGTGCCCTACCAGCCGGTAGCCGACTCCCCAACGGTGCGCTACTACACCGACTGGAAGGCGTTCGACCCGTACATCGAGAACCCCTCCCCGCCCCTAGGGCTGGGCTGGGACGACGACCTGCTGAACGTTCTAGGCGCAGAGCCCACGACCATACTGAAGCCCACCCCCGTCGCGGAGAGACCCGCCTTCCCGAGGGCAAGCTCCCTAAGGATCCTGAGCTTCCACGAGCGCAACCTCAACTCCTTCCACAGGCTCCTCCTCACAGACGCCAGCGTAACCCTCCTCGTGCCGAAGCCGAACGAGGGTGTGCTGTCCGCGCACCTCGAGGTCCAGGCTCGGGGCCGCTCAGACCTCAGGGTCCTACTACTCTCGCCAGAATCCTCTAGGGGGCTGGTGACCCTCACCCTGAACATCAACGTGGCGCCGGGGGCGAACCTCAAGGCGAGCTACGTGGTCTTCGACTCACGGGACTCGCCCTCAGCCATCTTCCAGGACGCATCCCTCGGGGAGAACGCCTCCTTGGAAAACCTCATAGTCGCGGCGCGCTCGCGGATGCTCCACCTAGAAGCGCACGCAGACCTCGCAGGTGCGAACTCCCGGCTAAGCACGAGAGCCCTCCTCGCCTCCAACAAGGGCTCGAAGCTCGCGCTGGTAACGGACGCGGAGGCCCGCGCCCCTGGGGCAGAGCTCGACATCAGGGCCGTCGGCTTCGCCGGGGACGGGTACATTGCCCACAAGGGGTACGCGAGGTCTCGCCGCGGTGCAAGGGGTAGTAGGCTGCGGGTCAGCTCGAGGCTGGTGCCGCTCACGAGCAAAGCGAAGGTGTACGCCTCCCCAGTCCTCGAGATAGAGTCAGACGAGCCCGCGGAGGCCAGCCACTCGGTGGCGCAAGCGCCTCTCGACGAGGACCAGGTCTTCTACCTCAGGTCGAGGGGGTTCAGCTACGACGAGGCTGTCGAGGCACTCGTGAAGGGCGCCTACCACAGCCTCGTCGAGGACAGCCTCGGAAAGCTGGAGCTAAAGAGAATCATTGACTTACTGGTGGAGGAGCTGGGAAACAACTAGTTCAGGCGAAAAGGTTGGTCGGTGCAAACTGACTAGATCAGCTGGCTTGCAAAATCCACGGCTCTCCAACATTAGCCTTTACTTTGAAGTAAGTAGTTGAATTCTCGGCACCCGCAAGCGGTCGGTCAAGGCCGGGAAGCCTCACGCGGTCGGCAGGCAGCCAATTACCTCATTCCCTGAACATCATTGAGTACAGGTTTTTAACAATTGCTGTTAGTAGTCCCAAGGGCTGTTTGATTCTGTTGGTCAAAGCCTCCTACTTGTACTCCTCGAGGAAGACTACCCTGTAGTCCTTCTTCAGCTGCTGGATGCTTTCCCTCATCTCTGCCTCGGGCTTCTTGAAGAGCGCTGTGCAGCCGTGTATCTTGCACGCCGCGATGACGTAGCAGTCCGTCAAGGCGAGCTTGTAGCGTAGCTTGACCTTCCCCGCTTCCAGGGCGAGCTCTAAGCTCGTGCCAATCACCTTCACCTGTGGGAGCCTGTAGAGCCACTCCACCAGTTTCGAAGCGGTGGCCTCCGGCTCTCGGGCGCCTAGCTCCCGGTACATCCTCGCGGCTACGTAGAACGTCTCCGCCAGGATGGGGTGGGGTATCAGCGCCTCCAGCTTCCCCGACATGATAGCTGAAAATACGGCCTCGGCGTGCTCGTGGTACTCGCCCTCCTCGTCGATGTACTCTATTATCACGCTCGTGTCTAAGCCCACGCTAGCCAACAGGGACACCTAGGTCTTCCAGCAGCCTCTGCGCCTTATCGCCAAAGCTTTTAGCCTCCCTGAGTATTCGCTCGGTGACGCTCGACCCAGCCCTGACGAACACCTCCTCAGGCGGCTCCTCGACCGGCTCCAGGATTACCCTTCTCCCCTCGACTCGCACTCTAAGGACTGTGCCGGGAGTCAGCCCCAGCTCCTCCCTCACGCGCTTCGGGATCACGACCTGCCCTTTGCTTGAAACCACAGTCTTCAACTCACTCACCAGGGGTGTAGTAAGAAAGAATTCTTACTTAAATCTTACTACAGCGATTTTTCGGAATGCACTTTGAATTACGGGAATCGGCCTCGAGGAGAGAAAGGAGAGCGAGTGCATTCACAGAATCACTGAGTGGAAGTAATAGCTCCTCCCGTATCGCGGGGATGCAACTAGCTTTCAGGTGCTTCTGGCTGGGAATGCGCGAGGAGCCTAGGGGCTGGCGACCGTGCTCGTGACATAGAACTCGCGGTAGTAGCCGCCAGACACGACCTGCCAATATGCGTTGAAGTCCTTGCAGTAGACGCAGGAATCGCCGCAGGGCAGCCTTCCTATGTTGCTTATCGAGGAGCTGCAGCAACCCGCGGAGGGATCTGCGGGAGGCGCGTCGATGCTGGGTAGCCCCACGTAGAACGCCTGGCGGTACCCGCCTTTCGCTCTGAAAATGGCGATGCGGAGCGTGCCGTTCTCGAAGAGCGTCACCCTGACGACGTGGTCCATCCAGTCGTCCACGCTGCCCGGCGGCCTGAACGGGTTGTAGAGGTCCTCCCACAGAAGCAGGTAGTCTCCCAGCGCATCCTCTCCGAGCGCCTGCAGGTAGAACCTGTAAGGCTGACCCGCCAAGTTAACGGTGAACACCCAGTCGCGGCGCGCGTAGGTGGGGTTGACCGCGATGATTACTGGTGAATCGAAGGGCCTGCTGCTCCAGGGCACCCAGCCGGGGAGCCCCACCTCGCTGTCCGTGATCAAAGGAGCTTTGCCGTAGGAATCCTTGCCGGTAGGCTCGTCGTGGAGCCTGAAATCCCCCCTCACTGGATCCAGCACCACGTAGTGGTTTATGTTGAGGTTGGTGGAGCTTTCATAAGCCTTGTAAGCCAGCTTTGGGAACTCGCGCGCAAGGGCCTGCTCGAGCACTTGACGAGGCACGACGGCAACCGTCGTAAGCGAGGTGGCGCTCCCTGTCTTCAGCACGAGGTAGCTCCTCTCCGGCAGGGATGTTCCCTTCAGGACGTAGGAGGGTATGAGCACTCGGGTAACGTTGCCCGGGCTCAGGGTGACCTCGTAGTTGTAGACCGCGAGGGCTAGGTCGCTAACCGGGTCGACCAGGTAGAAGGTCTGAACCTTCGACGTGTAGTCGTCAAGCGTTCTAATGTAGAGCACAACCGTCCCATCCAAACCCACCTCGACTGCATCGACTTTAATCTTCGAGGGCAGCCGCTCCTGAGCCGCCTTAGTGTACTCTGAGTGCAGTTGCTGCTGAAGGATCCAGAGAGCTACGGCACCGGCTACCACGAGTAGAACGAGGAGAAGAGCGGAAACATGCTCAGAGGTCACAAGCATTAAATCAGCAGTGGAGTATAAAGTGTTATCTATCGATAATCACCGCATACTCCATGCCAGTTCGGAGAAGCCCTCACGTGCATTGACCGCCGCACACAGGGGATAATGTTCAAGCGGAAAGCGCTGACTTTTCGACAGCTCTTCCTACTTTGAAGAATCGCATCCCGAGAGCGGAAGCGCCTAAGGGGTGAAGGCGCAGGGAGTCCAGCTCAGCTCTCCTCGTACAGTCTGCCAACGACCAGCTTGAAGCCATTTTTCTCGGCGAGCGATTTGAGCCTATCGAGGACCTCTGGGGGGGCGGAGCCCACGGCGAGCACAGCCAGGACGGGCTTCCTCCCGTACTTCTCCTCAGCGAGGCGGACCCTCTCCGTGAGCTTCTCAACCTCCCTCTCAGCATCCTCGATGCTCTGGATCCTGGAAGTCGCCTCGCCTACCACAAGGGGGTTCTCGCAGAGCATGTCGACCTCCACGACCTCTCTGTCGCGGAGCAGGTACCCTCTTGTGACGCGCGCCCCGGGGTAACCCATCTCCTCCAGCATCACCTCTAGGAATGCTCTGGCGTAGTCCTCGAACGTGGCCCCCAGCGTTGCCCGTAGCTCAGCGAAGCCGGCCTTCATGTACCTCCACAGCCTCTCCTGACCATCCTTCAAGGTCCTCACCTCCTCCCAAAGCTTTTCCTGCCCCTCACTCAGAGTTTCCTGACCTTCCCTCAAAGTCCTCACCTCCTCCCAAAGGGTCTTGGTATCTTCTCTAAGAGCCCTGACCTCCTGCCAGAGTTTCTCCTGGTTTTCTCTAAGGTTCTTGATCTCCTCCCACAGCTTGTTCTGCTCCTCTCTGAGAGCCCTGACCTCGTTCCACAGCTTTTCGATGCTCTCCCAGATTCTCCGCTGCTCCTCGCGGAGTGCTTTCAGCTCGTTAAGGATCTCGGAGTACCCTAGGTAGCCTGCCACAGCGTAGCGGAACTCCTCGTCTGTATCCAACAGCCTGAGGAACTCCTTCTTGAGGTCGCTGAGGCTGCTTGTCAACACCCTCCCTACGCTAGCCACGGTGACCTCCGATAAAAACGTAGCGCGAGATTCGAATCAGCTCTCTTCTAAAATGCGAAGCCGGTATCCCAACTTTTTTATTGGAGGTTATACGTCGCAAAGCCCTTGAGAGCACCTTTAACCTTAAAATGCGGAGGAAGGAGTTCACTGGGTGGTTTGCGCGGGAGAACTGCCCGCTCCCTCCTTTTATACTTGGGTCCGTCAGCGAGCCTCGAAGAGCGAAAGGCTTATGCGCTTGGGCGAGAAGCTTACCCGTGGATCCCAAAGTAGCATTTGTCGCCGACATGCTCTCGGAGCTCATACGCGTGGACACCACTAACCCTCCAGGCAACGAGACGCCTGCCGCGAAGCTCATCGCAGAGGCCCTAAGCGGAGCAGGCGTCGAGTACAAGCTGCTCGAGAGCGCGCCAAACAGGGGTAGCATTGTAGCGTGGGCCGAGTCCAATGAGCCGGGCCCGTCCCTGCTCCTACTCTCCCACCTCGACGTCGTACCCGCTAACCCCGAGGAGTGGAGCGTCGACCCCTTCTCGGGGCTGGTGAAGGACGGATTCATCTGGGGACGCGGGGCTGTCGACGACAAGCTGAGCGTCGCCGTGATGCTCCGCGTCTTCCTGGACTTCGTCGAGTCCAGGAGGTTTAAGGGACGCCTCATCTACGCAGCGACAGCCGACGAGGAGATGGGCGGGAGGATGGGCGCGGGGTGGCTGGTGGAGAAGCACCCGGAGCTCGTGAAAGCGGAGTACGTGCTGAACGAGGGCGGAGGCTTCGAGGTTCCGGGGAAGAGGGGGAGCGTTTTCCTCGTGCAGACGGCCGAGAAGGGGGTCTACTGGTTTAAGCTGGCTTTCAAGGGATCTCCGGGCCATGCCTCGATGCCCAGGTCGGGCGACAACGCGGTGCTGAAGGCGTCTGAGGCCGCTGCAAGGCTAGCCTCTCGGCAGCCGCCGCTGGACGTCAAGCCCTACGTTAAGCTCATGCTCGAGAGGATGCTCGAGTCCCAGGGCGTGCCCGCTCCGCTGAGAGTGCTGCTCACGTCCAGGCTCGGGCTCCCCATGCTCTTGAGGTCGTCGTGGGAAATCGCGCCGATGCTGGACGCGATGCTCCGGAATACGATGGCCCCCACGGTCATTAGGGGCGGGGAGAAGGTGAACGTGATCCCGTCCTCCTGCGAGCTCAGCGTTGACTGCAGGCTCCTGCCCGGCTACGGGGAGGATTGGGTCCGAGGATACATAGCGGAGCTGCTGAGGGGCATCAGCTACGAGCTGAAGTTCATCCACACCGACGGCGCCACGGAGTCGCCCGTCGGGACACGCCTGTACAAGGCCATAGAAGAGGCTGTGGCGGCTGAGTCGCCGGGCTCTCGAATAGCGCCCTACATGTCGACAGGCGGCACAGACTCCAGGTTCTTTCGCAGCGCCTTCGGATCAAAGGCCTACGGCTTCGTCCCCCTCAGGTCCGACCTCCCTCTTAAAGAGCTCTTCAAGATGGTTCACGGCGTGGATGAGCGCGTGTCCCTCAGGAACGTGGAGTTCAGCTACAAGACGACCCGCAAGGTTCTCGAGGCTTTCTACTCGCAGTAGGAAGAGTTGCCCTTGATCGAACGGCCTCGTTGTATATCGCAGAGTGTTGCATGAGTTAAAAGGGACTAGATATCGCAAGCCGGAGCACCAGCTAATCCTCAGTTCAAGCTCCTTAACTCTTAAAGAGTGAATAATATAAACCTTGCTGTATAATCATATATAGAGTGTTATTGCACGAGAAGGTTGTATGAGCCAGCAACAAAAAAGCAAGCTGACGACGATAGCCGTCTACCTTGTAATCGGCCTAATCATAGGCGCAGTGGTCGGCTACGGATTTGCCGCCGCGACGATGGTGCCCTACTCCAAGTACGCCGAGCTGGAGAAGCAGCTGGAGCAGTACAAGGCAGGCGCCCCGGCAGGGGCTCCCGAGTACACCTTCTACTACGTCTCCCACGGCGGCCCCGCCGACCCGTGGTGGGCTCCTGTCATCAAGGGCTCTCAGCTAGCCGGGCAGCTTCTCAACGTTAAGGTCGTCTACAGCGGGCCTGAGAAGTTCAGCATCCAGGCCCTCGTCGACCTCCTCAACAGCGCGATAGCGGCTAAGCCCAACGGGATCATCCTTACGATAACGGACTACAAGGCCCTCGACGAGCCTGCGCGCAGGGCGATAAGCCAGGGTATCCCGATAATCGCGGTGAACGTTCCAGACCCTAGGCCCGAGAACCAGAGGATCCCCTACCTCAGCTACGTTGGTCAGAACGAGTATGATGCTGGCTACTACCTCGCGAAGTACCTGGTCGACAAGGGATACAAACCCAAGCGCGTCGTCATAGGCATACACGAGGTAGGGCACGTAGGCCTCGAAACCAGGGCTAAGGGCATCACGGACGCTATCACACAGGCGTACCCCGGAACCCCCGTTGAGAAGCTAGATATCACCACCGACCCGACCAAGGCGGCGCAGGCCTTCCGGGACTACCTCACAGCCCACCCCGACACAGACGTGATCTTCACCCTAGGGCCCCTCGGCGCACACCCCGCGCTGCAGGTTCTCAGGGAGATGAACCTCGTAGGCAAAGTCCACCTGCTCACAGTCGACATCGATGACACCATACTGAAGGCCATCGAGGCGGGAGAGCTCGACGCCGCCGTCAGCCAGCAGCCCTTCGCCCAGGGCTTCCTGCCGGTGGTCTTCATGTACCTCTACGTCAAGTACGGCATTATACCTCCAGCCCACGTGCCGACAGGGCCCACAGTCATCGACAAGGCTAAGCTAGACACCGTCAGGAAGCAGATCGCTACCACAGGTGGTGCCTGAAAATTACACCTTTTTTTTATTTTCTCGTGGGTGATCGCTGATGGGGTCAGGCTATAAAGGGAAGATGTCTTTGCCTGTTTTCCTCCTTCAGCACCCCGAGCTGGGCGTTGTAGCGAGCTTCTTCTCGATAGCCATAGCCTTCACCGCCCTCGCGCCTGACCGTTTCCCCACACTGACTACGCTTTATAGCATCCTCACCCTGGCGGGCGAGCTAGGCGTAGCCTCCATAGGCGTGGCTTTCCTCATGATCACGGGCGAGTTCAACCTGTCCGTCGGCTCGGTTTACGCGTTGGTCCCGATGGGAGTAGCCCTGATGGCCAACAGCGGTGTAGACCTCCTGCTGGCTAGCATAGTCATGCTCGCTTTGGCCTTCGCTCTAGGCGTTCTAACGGGCTACATCACAGTGAGGACGGGGATCCCGAGCTTCATAACGTCGCTGGGCATGATGATGTTCCTCAGGGGGATCCTCCTAGCGGTAACAGGGGGGTTCCCGGTTCGGCTCGAGGTCGCTCACTGGCTCACGGACGTGCTGAACGGCCCTATAGGGACGGAGGGCCTTCGCACGAGCGCGATGTGGCTCGTACTCCTGACGGTGCTGTACGCGGTGATCCTCGACTACACACCCTACGGCAACTGGACCTACGCTGTGGGCGCGAGCGCCGCGACTGCTAGAGAGCTTGGAGTGAGGGTCCAGAGGGTGAAGCTCGTAAACTTCGGCCTCTCCTCGCTAATGGCCGGGCTCGCGGGGCTGATGGCTTTCTCGCGCTTCAAGGTCGTCGACCCCACGCTGGGGCAGGGGCTCGAGCTCGAGACTATCACGAGCGCGGTGCTCGGCGGCTGCCTACTGACGGGGGGCTATGGGAGCATCGCGGGAACCTTCCTCGGAGCCCTCCTCGTAGCCATGACACGCGTCGGGCTCGTGCTGGCGAAAGCCCCGGCGTACTGGTACAGCGCCTTCATAGGAGTGATACTCATAGTCGCCACTGTGATAAACACCTTCATCGTCAAGAAGTTCGTGACAGCGGGGTGATCCGCCTATGGAGAGGCTCCTAGAGATGAGGAAGATCGTCAAGAGGTTCGGCCGCGTAGAGGCCCTCCGGGGCGTGGACTTCCACGTCGGGAGAGGCGAGGTAGTGGGGCTTGTGGGGGACAACGGCGCGGGTAAGAGCACGCTGGTGAAGATAATCGCTGGCGTCTACCAGCCGGACGAGGGTGAGATCTACTGGGAGGGGCAGCCGAGGATATTCCGCGACCCCGCGGAGGCCAGGGCGGCCGGCGTGGAGATAGTTTACCAGCACCTAGCCCTCATAGACCTCCTCAGCATCAGCAGGAACATCTTCCTGGGAAGGGAGCCGACCAAGAAGATAGGGCCGTTCACCTTCCTCGACAGGAGGGCGATGGACGAGCAGGCCTGGAGCATCATCCAGAGCATAGGCCTCAAGAGGCTCAGGAGCCCAAGCGAGAGGGTCGCGAAGCTCAGCGGAGGTGAGAGGCAGTCGGTGGCGATCGGGAGGGCTATGCACTTCAAGGCCAAGCTCCTGATCCTAGACGAGCCTACAGCGGCGCTGTCGGTGAGGGAGACCAGGAGGGTGCTAGACCACGTGCTCGAGGTTAAGAACCAGGGTGTGAGCGTCATCATAATCTCGCACAACATCTACCACGTCTACGAGGTCGCGGACAGGATCGTGGTCCTCGACCACGGCAGGAAGATAGCCGACACTCCAAAGGAGGAGGTGACCCCCGAGGAAGTCATCGAGATAATCAGGAAGGGCCAACCCCTCCAGGAGGCTTCCTAAGCATCATTCGCGCCTCTAGACGCATTTGCCCCGCTTATCGCGTATATGTGGCTCCAACCCAGCAACGGGAAGGCGTGAGCGCGATGCCTAATCGTTTTCCCCACCCCCTAAGGTTTCCGCTACAGCTCTTTCACATGACCACTTAGGTAGAGTAAGCCGGTAGAACTGGGATACTTTTCGGGAGAACAACTCCGCACGCCACGCTTGGGTTTAGCGGCGGCTGAGCCGGAAGAGGAGCGTTTTCACCTCGAAGGGTGAGAGGTTCACCTTGAAGGAGCTCGCGCCCGAGCCGAGCTCTTTAAGGTCAAGCTCTGGGATATCCGACTCGAGTAGCGACACCTCTCTCGGGAGCCTCACCTCGACGACCGCACCCTGGCCTGTGATGTCGTAGACCCTCGCGACGATGCCGCTCAGGTCCTCAGAGACCTTCAGGGACTCCAAAATGCCCCCGCGCACCTCCAGGAACGATCCCTCCGGCGGGAGGTCGCCCCCAGTCTGCGCCTTGGAGGCGGCCTTAAGGCCTGAGAACAGCGCGTAGGCGACCTTGTACACCTCACCCGTGACGTAGTCTCCGAGGTGGGGGTATAGGTAGAACTTCGTGGTCATGCTGCCGAGGTCGGACCAGGGGTTAGGCATCGAGGGGGACTTCAGGATGCTCAGGCCAACCCTGCCGCCGCTGAAGCTGTAGCCGTGCCTGTCCGTCGCTATCAGGCTCAGACCTCGCGTGCCGTCGCTGAGGTCCACCCAGTGGAGCGCTGGGACCTCGAACATGGCCTCAGACCTCCTGTCCGAAGGCCTCGTGGGACGCCTCACGACCCCGAAGGGCACGTGGCAGTACGCGTGGTCGACGTCGAGCGCGGTGTCCACCCAGGCTTTCAGGAGGCGGGACTTCTCGCTCCACTCAAGCCCCACTTCAACCTCAACGAGGTCCAGGCCAGAGTAGACGCTGACCCGGAGCTTCACCGTGGAGCCGCGGTACCTGTACACCACCTCGGCCCTAGCAGCGCAAGGCCCGCCGGAGACCACCCTCGGACCCTCAGAGGCCACGAGGAGCTCGGAGGGGAGCTGCAGCGCCGACCTGTCGATATCCCAGGCGTCGAAGTTCCCAGGCTTGTCCACGTGAACTCTGAACTCCACCTGCTTGACTGCCTCGAACCCATGCCTCTTGCTGAAAACGGAGGAGATCCTCCCATCCTTCTCGATGACAACGCGCACCCCCTCGTTCTCGAGAACAACCCTCCCTTCTTCCTCGTAGGCTCTAGCCTCCCCCGCCACCCTCGGCTCATCAGCTGGCTCGAGTGCCGTGTAGCCGAGCGCCGGCACCGAAACTACGGCCACAGCCCCCTCGCCCTCCTCCTGGCAGGCGTGGATCGAGCGTGAAGCGTATCGGCAAGAGGGCAGCGTAACGGGGAGCTTCACGGGCCACGAGAGCCTGTTAAACAGGATTATGCTCCCCTTAGGAGACGAGATCCTCTCGGCGACGCTCCTGAGCATCTCGCCAGAGGCAGTGCCCAGCGACCGCAGAACCTCCTCCAGCTCCCTGTACGACTCGAGGTAGGCCTCGTAGCAGGAGGAGCCGGGGAGGACGTCGTGGAACTGGTTCCTGAGTATGGTCTTCCACTCCTCGCTGAAAGTCCTCGGCCCGCTGATTCCGTGTAGTAGCGAAACGGCCGCCAGGAAGTCAGCCCACATCGCCTCGCTCTCAGCCTTCGCCATAAGCTGCTTGACTCTCAGGTTGGTGGTGTACACTCCCCGGTGGAACTCGTTGTAAATCTCCCCGGCCCAGACGGGCAACTTGTCCCTGCTGGCCCGGAGCTGAGCCAGGTACTCCTCCTCGCTCGGGGCCTCGACCAGCCGGGGGGTGATGGATAGTTCCTTCAGGAGCTTTAGGCGCTCGAGCATCGTTATAGTTGGCCCCCCGCCGCCGTCGCCGAAGCCGTACGCGTGGACGGCCACCGGGAACACGTCCTTCTGCTTGTACCTCTCCCACAGGGACCGGAGCTCCTCGGCCGTGAGGACGCCGTTGTACGTCTGGACCAGGATGTGGGACACCACCTCCGAGCCGTCGAGCCCCCTCCACACGAAGGCGTGGTACGGGAACTCGTTCGTGTCGTTCCACATGACCTTGTGCGTCACGAACACCTCAAGCCCGGACTTCCTCAGGAGCTGGGGTAGCTGGGCCGAGAAGCCGAAGCTGTCGGGGAGCCAGCCGATCCTGCACCTCCTGCCGAGCTTCTCCGCGAAGTACCTCTGGCCGTAGAGGAACTGCCTCGCAAGGGACTCACCCGTGACGAGCTGGGTGTCCGACTCCACCCACATCCCACCAACCGGCAGCCACAAGCCCCTCGCGAGGAGCCCCTTCAGCTTCTCGAAGAGGCGTGGGTCCAGCTCCTCAAGCCAAGCGTAGTTCTGCGCCCCGCTCTGCGCGTAGGTGAACCTGTAGCCCAGCTCCGCGAGTCTCACAACCGTACTGAATGTCCTCCTGACCTTGCGCTTCGTCTCGCTGAATGGCCAGAGCCACGCCGTGTCTATGTGCGCGTGGCCGAAGAGGTAGATCTCGCCGCCGGGCCTCTCACCCCCCAGAAGCCGACGCACCTCCACAACGGCCTCCTCCACCTCCCTCTTGACCTCCTCGGGGCTGGGCCGCGGTGTGTCGGCGATGAGCCCTCTCGCCACAGCTGACCCGTACACGGACGAGTTGTACGCGTAGTCCCACCTTAGTCCGCGGAACTCCGGGCTCCTGTCCTGGAGCGTGAAGCCGTAGAGCAGGACGGTGGCCGCGTAGACCTGCAGCTGGGAGGGTGTCACCGTGATCTTCGACGCGGCGCCTGCGAGAGCCTCCCTAACTCGCGCGTCGGACCTAGCTAGCGGAACGAGGTCCATGAGCGAGAGAGCCTTCACGAACTCGTCCCACAGCACCGAGGCGGCTCCCGCACCGAGGAAGCCAAAAACCCAGGGGCTCTCGCCGAACAGCCTCCTGGGGGTGGCCGACAAGCGCAGCGCGTGGGAGCCAGGCTGGAGCACGGCCACTCTGTGGTACTCGTCCAGCGCCTGGTAGAGCTCCCCGTCAACGTACAGCTCACCGTTTCCCGTGATGTCGAGCCTGAGGAGCCACGAGCCCGCATCCGCGGGCAGGCTGACCTCTCGCTCGAGCGTAATCTCCTCGTCGGCCCTAGCCTTGCGCATGAAGGGTAGCTCCACCTCCCGGTCTCCGAGCCTCCACTCGTTGAGCTCGGAGAAGCCGAGCACCGTCGATGCGAGAAGGTCGAACAGCCTTCTCTCGATCTCGGAGAGGCTTAGGCTTGACACGTGTTCTACGGCATTCGCAGGGATTAAAACCATAACGTGTAATTTCTTCGATCACCTCCTACTTGCGTTCCTGCTGAACGAGCCGCAAGCTTGAGCGTTATCCGCTTGCATGTAGTGTATAAGGCTTATTAGCGCCATAGACATACAGCGTAGTTGTCATGATGCTGGGTGAGCGCTATTCGCCTGTTTTGAGCAAGGCCAGGGAGGTCCTGCTTGGGAACGTGAAGGTGTTTAACGGCTACAGGGTGGTTGTGCCTCACCTTAAGGCGTACCCCGTCCCGTACTGCTGGGACACGGCATTTCACGTGCTTGGGTTGGTCCACGTTGATCCCGCGCTGGCGAAAGAAAACATCGAATCGCTTTTACTGCTGATGAGGGATGACGGGCTTATCCCGAACGCGCCGCTGAGCGCTGGCAACCAGGATCTGAGAAGCCAGCCCCCGATCATACACTTCGCGGTCGAGTACTACTTGCGCCGCACAGGCGACAGGGAGAGCGTTAGGAGGTGGTTCCCGAGGCTGAAGCAGTACTACCGCTGGTGGAGCCGGAACGGTAACCTGCACGGCAGAGCGAAGAGGACTCTAAGCCCGTTCACGGGCGCCCGCGAGGGGGACCCCGAGAAGGAGTTTAAGCTCGCGTACTGGGCTGTCTGCTCGACTGGGATGGACAACCACCCCACCTACGACGTCGCCGAGGGCAGGACCGTGAAGGTCGGGGACTACTACTTCATAGAGGTGCTTGACCCCTTCCTCACGGCCTCTTTAGCCGCGAGCGCCCGGTCGATGTCAATAGTAGCCGAGGAGCTCGGCCTGGGGGATGAAAAGAGCTTCTTCGAGTCTGAGCACGAGGAGCTATCTAACGTGATCAACGAGCTGTTCTGGGATAGCGAAGACGGCTTCTACTACCCGCTAACGTGGTCTCTCCAGCCCGTCAGGGTGAAGTCGGTTCAGGCCTTCACAATGCTCTATGCTGAAGCCGCCGATAAAGGCCAGGCCGCGAAGCTGGTAAGCCACTTGACATCCGAGAAGGAGTTCTGGGGCCAGCACGGCGTCCCGACCGTGGCCTTCGATGACCCTAAGTACATGTCTGAGGAGCCGGACTGGCTGTACTCGTTTGACCCATGTTACTGGAGGGGCCCCATATGGCCGCCCACTACTGCTCTAGTGGTGATAGGTCTTACCAACTACTCTTACCGCGACCTAGCCATCAGTGTTGCGCGAAAGTGGCTCGACCTAATGGCGAGCTCGCTTAACTTCGCTGAATACTACTACGCAGACGGTAAACCTGGCATCACGAACCGCTTCAACTTCGGGTGGACTGCAGCAGTCACAGTTTTCCTAGGACACTTCTTAGCGGAGTAGCTCCCAGCGCTCACGTGAGTAGAAAGATGCCTTCTTCCAAGGGAACGTAAAAATCTAAAAGGCTGAAATAGAAATTCTTAGGCCCCTCGCTTCTCTAGCTTCTCAACCCTCTCTGCGAGCCTGCGCTCCTCCTCCGCTAGTTTGTCGAGTTCCTCCCGCAGCTTCCTGTACTCCTCTCCTCTCTCCATGCTCTTCTTGATCTGCTCGATCGCGTCCCTAGCGCGCCTCGCGACTGAGCCCGATACATCCCCTCTCAGCGCCTCGAGTATACCCAGATACCTCGGGCTGAGCGACCGCGTAGCAGCAACCACCACTGCTGTTCTGATGTGGGGGTGCTGGCTCCTGGAGGCCTGCTCGAGGACATCGAGCACGCGAGGGCTGGGAGCGAAGTAGCCAAGCGCCCTCAGAGCCGCCGTGCGTAGCTGCAGTGGTTTCTCAGGCTCGGTGTAGGGGAGGATTACCTCGAGCGCCTCCTCGGTGCCGAGTAGCCCTAGGCCCTCGAGGGCGCTTGCTGCTATAACGTGGTTGTGGGAAGGGTACTCTAAGGCCTTTTTGAGCTCCTCGAACGCCTGGGAGTAGCGGGTTTTCGCGACCGCGATCGCGGCCTCCGCGCGCACGTAGTAGCTTTCTTCGGGGTTCCTGAGCACCTCGGCTAGGGCTTTCCCGAAGCGGTCCCCCCTGAAGCCCGAGAGGGCCCTCACGACGGCTCTCCGGACGCGAGGGTGCTTGACTGTGGCGAGAGAGTCCAGGAGGAGCCTCGCGGCGCTGTCCCCGCCTATCCGCCTGAGCGCGTCCGCGGCCTCGGCTCTCAGGCCCCAGAACTCGGCCTCATCGAGGAGCACTTTGCCCAGTTCGTCGACGTGCCTTGCCCCGCCCTTCTTCCCGAGCTCGCGGACGGCGACGACGCGCGGGTAGAGCTTCCCGCAGTTCCTGATTATATTGACGAGCTCCTCCGGGCCGACGTCTAGGCTAAGGGCTTTGAAGAGCTTGAAGTCAGGGTCGACGCAGACCGCCTTGGGCTGCGAGGGGAGCTTCACCGGGAAGTAGTGGCTCTTCTCCGAGATCTCGAAGGCCCTGCGGATCTTCCACCCGTCCCCGACGAACTCGACCTCCAGCGTCAGCATGTACCTTGGTAGCGAGTCCTCTCCCTGGCTCTGCGAGACGCGGAGCTCGAGGAGCCCCTCCTTTTCGCTCCACTTCCAGGAGACGGTCAGAGACGGGTGACCGGAGTTCTGGACGAACTGCTCGAAGAACCAGTCGAGCCTCCTCCCCGAAGCCTCCTCCATGGCCTTGCGGAGGTCGTCTGTGTCCGCGTTATCCTCCCTGCGCCTCGTGAGGTACAGGTTCACCCCTCTGCGGAAGACCTGCTCCCCCACGAGGTTCATGAGGGTCCAGAGGACGAGCGCCCCCTTCGGGTAGCTGTGGGCGTCGAAGAGCTCCTCCGCGTACCTGTAGGTGCGGGTGACGATGGGTCGGGAGTACCTCTCGTACTCGCCTAAGTACGAGTCGAGCATCCCGATGAGGTCGTAGACGAACTCGTCTTCCCCGAGCTCCCTCCTCCTCCACAGCGCCTCCATCAGGGTGGCGAAGCTCTCGTTCAGCCAGAGGTGCGACCAGTCCCTGCAGGTGACCAGGTCCCCGAACCACTGGTGAGCCAGCTCGTGGCTCACGAGGGGCTCGCTCCTGTAGTCCACGTGCGCCTTCTCGTCGTGCAGGGTTGCGCTGGTTAGTATGGTGACGGAGGCGTTCTCCATACCCCCTGCCACGAACTCGTCGACGCAGACCTGCGCGTACTTCGGGTAGGGGTACTTCACGCCGGTGAAGTCCTCGAAGAACCTGATCATCTCCTTGGTGTACCTGAAGCTCCTCTCGATGTCGGCTTCCCTCCCCCTCGGGACGACGTATTGTAGGAGAACTCCGTCGAAGCTCTCCTCCACGACGGTGAAGTCCCCCACAGCGAACGCTATAAGGTACGTCGGTATCCGGGAGTCTAGCCTGAACACCCACTCCGACAGCCCGCCTTCGACACGCTTAGAGGTTAGCGTTCCGTTTGCGACAACCTGGAGGCCGCTGGGTGCGATGACGGTTAGCTCGACGGTGGTCTTCCTGTTCGGGTAGTCGTAGGTCGGGAGCCAGAACCTCGTGTCCTCAGGCTGGCCCTGAGTGTAGGCGAGCCTCGCCGGGCCCTCAACATCAGTCGGCACGAACCAGACACCCGCCTTTGGCCTCACAGCCCTGTAGTCGACCTGGACCTCGAAGGCCTCACCCCTCTGGTACGATCTAGGGAGGTGCACCTCTAGCACGTCCCCGTCGTAGAAGTACTTCGCGACCGCGCCGTCCACCCTCACGCTCCTTATGTCCATGTCCCGCGCGTGCAGCTGTAGGACGTCGATGCCGTCAAGCGCTCGGAAAACGTTCACAGCAGACCCCTCGATGGACCTGTTCTCGAGGTCCACCTTCACTCTCGCTCTGACGCTTAGGAGCTCGAAAGGCGGCTCTGGGGGCCACTGCGGCTCGTAGTCGGGGTAGGCGAAGCCCCGACCCTGCTTGAAGTACGACATTCTTGGTCGGCTATTTCACTGGAGGCAGAATATATTTCTTGGCGTCTCAGGACTTCCTTTGCTCAGACCTCTTGACGAGCCACATCGAGAGGAAGTAGAGCGCCACGAAGGGTATGCCCATCGCGAGGTCGCTGAAGGGGGTCGGGTCCGGTGTTATGAGGGCGAGTATGGCGTAGCCGGCGAACACGATGTACCTCCAGTTCTTGTTCAGAGTCTCGTAGTTCACCACGCCGATCCTGTGGAGGGTCAGTATCGCAAGCGGGAACATGAAGAAGACCCCCGTGGCGATGCTCCCGATGAATATGTCGTTGTAGAACTCCTCGATGGAGAAGAGGAGGCTCGCCCCGCCGAGCGTGGAGAGCCAGACCGCCGTGGCGAAGATTATTGGCATGACGACGAAGTAGCCGTAGACCACCCCTGAGAGGAAGAGGCCTAGGGCCATGTACATGTACTTCTTCACGATCCTCTTCTCGTGGGAGTAGAGGCCCGGCTCAACGTACCGGTACACGAGCACGGTCGTAACGGGGCTGAGCACAGCGATGGTGATGAGCGCGGCGAGGTAGAGGGCTGCGGTGAGGCTGTCGAACCATCCGTGGGCTATGAGGGTGACTTTCGCGCCGCTCACACCGAAAAGCTTGGCGAACGGGTACGCGAAGATGTTGTGCTCGAAGTCGAGCATGTAGCCCTTCGTCAGGTTCATCGCGTAGAAGAGGATGGGGTCGTAGCTCCGCGGGAGCTCGTTGGGCGCCGGCGCAATGAGAAGCGCTAGGATGAAGGCTACGTGCAGCACGAGTATCTTCCTCAGCGTCTCGAGTAGCTCGTAGACGTGCTCTAGGAGAGGCTTCTCGGGTAGCTGCTCCTCGTCTCCCGTAAAACCACCCTACTCGACACAGTAATGGTACTTTTTTGTTTTTCCCTGTTTTCTCCCCGTGTTCGACTCGCGTCTTCCTTTGCTCTCAGCGGGCTTGAGGTGTTGTGGGAGTGTGTTCGAGCATAAGCAGGGGGCCATGTAGTCACGGTGGCTGTGAAGGGCTCCAAGGGCCTCGCTGCGGAGCTAGGCGCCCGAGGGGGTGAGGTACAAAAGAGGGGGAGAGAAAAAGAGGTTTGCTCTTTTCGGCCTAGGGGCTTGAGCCGCACGCGGTCCGGAAGGCTCAGGCCCCTCTCCCCCCGCCCCCTTTCTAAGCCTCTCCTTCTCGGCTGGCGTCACGCGCACGCAAATTATCTCCGTGCGCTCCGTCTGCTCCAGCACAATGTGGTAGTCCGTCACGTCTACGACCCTAGCGCCGCTCAGCGTCCTCAGGATCTTGATTACCACGTGCCTCCTGAACTCGTCTCTCAGCGCGTCCACCACCGCTTTCTTAGACAGCATGCTTTCCGGCACGCCGTCGATGTAGTCCTCGAACCCGACGCTCAGCTCGCCAGCGAACTCGAAGCACAGCACCGGCGAGCCCTCCACTCACCAGAAACTCGCTATTCTGCCCTCGACCGCCAGCCGCTCCAGCATCAACCGACCCCTGTCGTCCACGTTCACTAGGCAGGTCCGCGCCAAGTCCCCCGTCATGTCTCTCACCGCATTTTACGAAGCGTTTCACGCCAAGCTTTCGCTTAGGAGGACTGTGAGCACATCCTGTGTGAAGATATATAACCCCATCCTACACTTAGCCTTGGTGGTCGAGGTTAGCGGTGAGATGTGGGAGAGCGTCGCCAGGCGGCTCGAGCTGACCGGCCTCACTAAAACGCTGTGGCGCCTACGAGAGCCGAAGCCTCTCAGCAGGGCGTTCGGCACCCGCAACACGAGGCACACCGCCTCGGCCTTGGAGAGGCTCCGCTCGGCGGGCCTCGTCAGGGTGGCCGTCATTGGCGACGTGAGGTACGTCTACCTCACCGAGAGGGCCTGCGGCGAGTCAGCCTTGAGGCTCCTGAGAGGCTGAGCTGGGTGGCGTAAGGCTTAAAGCACTTCTTGCCACTGACTAAAGCGGTTTCCTGGTTGCGTCGCGCAGCCCTCATACCCGCCATATCGCTACTCCTCGCCGCCTTGGCGCTTCTCGCGCTCCACCTCACCCAACCCAGCCTCTTCGGCCCCAGAGAGGGGCTCGAGGTGCTCGGCGTCGCCGCCGAGCTGAGCGGCGTGGAGGCTACAAGTATAGGCAGGTCAAGTTCAACTTGAAGGTGGGGGAGTACGCTAGGCTTGAGAGCCTGGCCAGGGAGCTGGGGATGACCCCGGCAGCGCTGGCTAAGAAGATTGTGCTCGTGTACTTGGGGCTCGACAAGACCGTGGGCCCCGCAGGAGGTTCGTGAACTCGACGAGAAGTACGAGAGGATAGCCAGGAAGCTGAGAAGGATCGAGAAAGACTTCGCCT
Organism: Infirmifilum sp. NZ; assembly: GCF_022693705.1. Taxonomy (NCBI): domain Archaea; kingdom Thermoproteati; phylum Thermoproteota; class Thermoprotei; order Thermofilales; family Thermofilaceae; genus Infirmifilum; species Infirmifilum sp. NZ. Next base: position 218,430 of record NZ_CP094288.1, on the reverse strand, counting down.
ACGTTATGAGAACAGTCGGGGCCAGAAGGAGTTCCGGTTGAACGCGAGGGAGGCTAGGCGCCTTCTAGCCCCCTTCAACCCTTAGTGCATGACCCAGGGTGGAGGCGGAGAGACCCGCTGCTCCAGGCAGTCAAGATGTCTGTTCTCCGGAAGCCTCCGCGACTCTACTACCACATCAAACGGTACCTGCCCGAGCCGGGATACTACAGGATAGTGACGATTAGGGGGCCTAGGCTCCAGCTCCCTAACGCTCATGCCGAGGGTCGAGGTTTAGCGAGATCTTCAAAAGCTCTCCATGCTCCGCGCACTAGAACAGCCGGAGGGAGCAGGGAAGTGGTACAAAAAATTTATAGAGCTAGCTCATTTCGCTCCACGCTACGCGACCTCGCTGGGTGGCGGAATGGGGCTGTTGGAGAGGGTTAGCGGGGCCATCGACTACGTCACGGGTAAGTGGTGGTTCTACATAGCAATGTACGTTCTATGCTTCTGGGTGCTATGGCCATACGCGTCTAAAGGCTACTCGCTCGAGGAGGCAAGTAGCGTGGTATGGGTCGCGCTACGCCGCCCATTAATTTTCAGTCTAGTAGACCTCGTGTGGCCCTCCCTCCTACTACACGTAGCCCTGCTCCTAGTGCTGGCCGCGCTGGCTAGGTGGGGCGAGAGAGGCTCCTTGCTCTTCGACCTGTATGCCCTAGCCCAGTATGCACTACTCGTGGGGGAGAACTTCGCCTACACCGAGGAGTACGGATTCGTCGTGCTAACGGGCAACGTCCTCCTAACGTCCCTAGTAGCGGCGCTGTGGGCCTGGGAGTGCGTGGTTAGGCGCAATAGGGTTGGCGGGCCGATCCCGGATAGGCGTAGGCTATGGGTGGTGCCTCTAGCCGCCCTAGCCTTCTGGTACCCGGCTGAGCCGGTCCTAGACCCATACCTGCTGCTGAAGTGGCTCGTAGCCGGCTACTACCCGGTTGGCTACTGCCTAGTGACGCCCGTTATACTCTCGATTCTGATACTCTACTACCCGAGGGTGAACAAGGCGGTCATGAGGTTCACGGCCTTCCCAGGCTTAGTGTTCGGCACGAACATACTGCTATTCAGGGGGTTCAACTGGAACGCTTTCCTACACATACCGCTAGTCGCTACCAGCGCCTACGCGCTGTACCTTTCCACGAGGAAGGTGGAGCACGCTAATACCGGGGATAGGGTTTAGGGGTACTCTAGGAGTTTTCTCTGTCGCCTAATCAGCCTCAGGAGTTTAGCCTCCTAGCCTCCTTAACGGCTAGCTCCTAGGCTCAGCTGGAGGGGCCTGAACACGTCGCCCTCGTACAGGAAATCGCGGCCAGGCACGAGGAGGTCACGTGAAACTGGTACTTAAACCTCACCGGCGCACAGCCGAAGGCGCTGAGCCCATGAGTACTCCGAAGAGGGGGCCCCGGACAAGTGAAGGGGTGGATGAGCTAGGCGTGGCCTACTCGACGCAGAGGTCCTCGCGGCACCTTACTGCCTCGACGCTCTCACCCCTCAGCTCCTCCCCTCTGAGAAGCTCCATGAGCATGCCGAGCGCCTCGCGGCGCGTAGCGTAGATCTTTGACAGCTGGGCGAGGAGCTCCCTCGTCCCAGACACGTCCCCGGCGCTGGCCCTTTCAACCAGCCTGCGCGTAACCTTCTCGGCGCACTCGTCGCAGTGGACGATAGCCATAGACAGATGCTTCAGCGTGCACCAGAGGCTCTCGGCCGCGCTCCTCTCCTCTCCCCCACCCCCGTTGCCCCTTATGCCCGCTACCTCGAGCAGAACCTCGCCCAGCGCCTTCCTGCTCATCCTCAGCTTGTCTATGCGTTGGGCGAGCTTGGGCTCGCTGAGCTGGGAGTCTATCTCAAGCAGATGCTGCTCGGCGTGCGCGATGTGGGCTATGGCGTAGGCTAGCTCCTGCATGAGGGCCTCCTCGTAGACAGGTGACCTTTTTTCGCCCGCCATGAGCACCCCAGCGGTAGAGAACGGTGCGCGGTATTTTAAGGTTTAGTGCCTTGTTGTCGCTTACCCCTTTTAATAAAAAAGTTATATTTCCGCAAGGGGGGTTTGTACTGCGGTCGGTTGCATGGCGGGTAAAGCGGTGGAGATACGGGGCTTCACCAAGCGGTTCGGCGCGACCGTCGCGGTCGATGGCTTAAACCTCGACATCTACGAGGGCGAGATCTTCGGGCTCCTGGGCCCTAACGGCTCAGGAAAGTCCACCACGTTGCTCACGCTAGCCACGGTGTACAAGCCGACCAGCGGGGACATTTACGTGTTCGGGCATTCCGTCACGAGGGAGGGCGACGTCGTCAGGAAGTACGTCGGGATAGCCTTCCAAGAGCCGAAGGCTCTGTGGATAGACACCCCATACGAGCTCCTGCTCTGGCACGCGAGGGTCGTGGGCTACTCCTCGGGCGAGGCCAAGGAGGTCGTTAGAGACGTCATGGAGAAGCTCAACCTGTGGGAGCACAGGAAGAAGCAGTTCTACCAGCTGAGCGGGGGGACCAGGAAGAAGCTGGAGATAGCCAAGGTCCTCATCCAGCGCCCCAGGATAGCGATATTCGACGAGCCCACAGCCCAGGTCGACGTGATCACGAAGCACGCGCTGTGGGACATCATTAGGGAGCTGCGGGACGAGGGGTCGACGATAATTGTTGCCACGAACGACATGTTCGAGGCCGAGAGGATATGCGAGAGGATAGGCATCATATACAAGGGGAAGCTCCGGGCGCTCGGCCGCGTGGACGAGCTTAAAGACCAGATACCCGGGGGAGACGTGGTCGAGATCCACTACGAGGGCGACGAGGCCGCCGTCAAGAGGATCGTCGAGTCCCTCGCGGACGTGGGCAAGTACCAGATCAGCGACCACAGGGTCCGCATCTACCTCAACAAGGGGGAGGAGAGGGCCGCGGAGATCATCAACGCCTTCACGATGTCCAACCTCAAGGTTAAGCGGATAATGATACAGGAGCCCACGCTCGACGACGTCTTCTTCTACTTCACGGGCGCCGCCCTGAGGGAGTAACCCCCATGTCTCTCCGCGAGGACTTGAGGGGGCTCTGGCTCCTCGTCCTCTGGGACCTCAACAGGATGCAGCGCAGAACGCTGTTCGTGGTGATGCGTGTAACGTGGTTCGCCATCCAGGTCTCCATATTCGGCCTAGCCCTCTCGGCGATGGTCAGGTTCAGGGCTGTGGCCGGGGTGAACCTCGACTACTACCACTTCTACCTCTTCGGCGTGTACACCTCGATGCTATTCTCGATAAGCGTCTCGCGGGCTTACGACATCGCGGAGGAGTTCGAGGAGGGGACGATCGAGTACCTCCTCTCCCTCCCTATAACGAGGCGTGCGCTGGCCCTCGGGAGGGCGCTGGGCGGGGGGCTCGCGGCTTTCCTGTTCACACTGCCGATGTACGCCTTCATAATCTACCTGCTCGGCGACTACGACCCCGCGGCCATCGCAACGTCTCTGGCGGCGGCCCTGGCCTTCTCCGTCGGCGTAGTCGGCTTCGTCCTCTCGGTCGTCCTCAGCCTCAAGTCTAGTGACACGACGGACATAGTGTTCGGGCTGCTGGACGCCGTGCTCATACGGCTGAGCACGGTGTTCTACCCCGCGGTCGTGCTGAGCAAGATTGCGCCTTACTACTACTCAGCCCTGGTGAACCCCATATCCCACTTCGCCGACTTCCTGAGGACGGTTTTCTTCTTCGAGGAGTTCAAGGCCATCGCGGTCGCCAGTCCAGACCTAATGGCTTCGTACATCCTGGGTTTCGCGGTCGGGCTCTCAACGCTGGCCATCCTGGTCGTTGAGAAGGCAGTTGAGGGGGGTGGGTGGAAGTGAGTATCTACGGCGAGCTGCGAAGCGTAGCGCTGATCGTATACCGGGACCTCTCGAGGTTCTGGAAGTACAGGTTCTGGCTCGCTGGGCAAATCGGCATGAACCTGGCGGACATACTGATCTACGCGCTCGTGTTCAACAACATGGTGAACACCCAGCTCATACCCGACTACTTCAAGTTCTTCACGACAGGGGTGATAGCGATAGCGGCCTTCGCGTCCGCCTTCTCCATCGGGCGGGAGGTCGGCATCGAGATCAGGAGGGAGTACACGCACTACCTCCTGGGCCTCCCCTTCTCCCGAACCAGCCTCGTCGCGGGCCGCATCCTGGGCGGGATGCTTCGCGGCGTCGTGTACCAGTCGAGCTTCATCGTCCTCGCCGCGCTGCTGGTGGGTATGCCTAGCCCCTACGGCTGGCTCCTCGTCTTGTTTACCTCTCTGGCCCTCTCCGCCTCGATGTCGGGGCTGGCGATAGCGATCTCTTCCTCGACGAAGGACTTCAACCTCCAGGCGACGTTCAGGGCTCTCACGTACTACGTTTTCTTCTTCTTCTCCAACGTCTTCTACCCCAAGCAGGTCCTGGAGATGAGGTTCCCTAAACCAGTCGCCGAAGCCGTGGGCTACACGCCGGTCTCGCTGGCCGCGGACATCTACAGGTGGGCCTTCGGGTACAACACCGCCGTGGACGTCGCACAGAGGGTCTGGCTACTCTCCCTGTGGACCGGGGCTATGCTCCTCGCCGCCGCCTTGATCTACCTGTGGAACCTCACGAGGAAGTAGCCGTGGGGACGCTTACAGGCGCCGAAGCAACCTTTAATTCAAGGATCACAGTAACAGCCACGTGGCCACTGCAGTCGACTTCGCGGTGCTGGGTTGCGGCTGGGCCGGTGTGCTTCTCTCGCTCAAGCTCAAGGAGAGGTTTCCGTCGGCGAGCCTCATTTGCCTTGAAGCCTCAAGCAGTCCCGGCGGCCTCCTGAGGACCGAGGTTGTCGATGGCTTCACATTCGACATAGGGGGGAGCCACATAATCTTCTCTCGGGACGAGGGCCTCCTCAGGGAAATGCTTGGCTTCGCGGGCGAGGTCGTTCCTCACGATAGACTGAGCTTCATCCTCTACGACGACCACAGAGTCCCGTACCCCTTCGAGAACGGCATCTACGCCCTCCCGCCCGAGAGGAGGGCTGAGCTGCTCGTGGGTTTCGTGGAGGCCCTGCTCGAGAACGCGAAGTCCGAGAGGAAGCCCAGAAACCTCAAGGAGTGGGCCGAGTGGTTCTTCGGCCCCGGGATAGCTGGCGAGTACCTCATACCCTACAACGAGAAGATATGGAAGAGAGGCGCAGAGCAGATAGCGGCGGACTGGCTGTACACCCCCGGGCGGCTCCCCTGGCCTGACTGGAGGGACGTGGTCAGGAGCGGTGCAGGAGTCCCCACGACAGGTTACCGCGAGCAGGCCAGGTTCTACTACCCTCTCTCCGGGGGCATCCAGAGGCTGTTCGATGGTGCAGCTGCGGCGGCCGAGAGGCTCGGAGCGCGAGTGATTCGAGGCTTCAGAGTCGAGAGGCTGGAAAAGAGGGATAGGTGGCTCATAAACGGGGAGATCGAGGCGAAGAGGGTGTTCTCAACGCTGCCTTTGAGCTCCCTCCCCGGGATCCTGGAGCTCCCCAGCGACGTCGCGCGCGCGGCCTCCAGCCTCCAGTACAACAGGGTGGTTGTGGTCGGCGTTGCATTGAGGAAGGAAGCCCCGCGCGAGCACTGGGTGTACGTTCCGCAGAGGGACCACGTTTTCCACCGCTACGCCTGGGTCTCGAACTACAGCCCCCTGAACGCACCCAGGGGTTGCTCCTCGCTGATCGCGGAGGTGACCGTGGAGCCCTGGAGGAACCTGCGGGTAGAGGAGGTCGTCGAGGAGACGATGGACGGGCTAAAGCAGCTGGGCGTGGTCAGCGAGTCGGAGGAGGAGGTTCTCTTCACTAGGGCCTGGGTCCACGAGCACGGCTACCCCGTCTACACGCACGGGCACGCCGAGGCCAGGGGCAAGGTCCTCAGCTACCTCGAAGAGCTCGGGGTCGCCAGCGTCGGGAGGTGGGGCTCCTGGCACTACTGGAACATGGACCGCGTCCTGGCGGAGGTCAACAGGCTCGCGTCGTCGCTCAGCCCAGGTTGAGCCTCCTGAGAACCTCGCCCACGTCGAAGCTCTCCCTGGCGCGTATCCAGGCCTCCTCCACGTAGAACCTGACTGCGAGCCTGAGGGCCTCGGGGTCTATTCCGAGCTCAGGCTCATCCCTGTTGAAGTACGAGGCGAGGCTCAGGGCTGAGGCGAGCTGGACCGCCCTCCGCTCCAGCCTCATGGAGAATGGGAGGGCTTTAACCTCGCCCATCGCCTCGAGGATCGCCTCCCTCGCCCTCGTAACCGCCTCGAGGTCCCGCTCCGTGAGGACCACTCTCTTGGGGGTGAAGTCCCTCACCAGGGGGTGCCCTGTCTGCACAGCGTGGACGAGTGTGAGGTGGTCCCGGATCCTCGGTGCCATTTTCGCCATCTTCTCGGTCGTGATGCCGAGCATCAGCCTCCTCTGGCTCTCTGCTAGCTCGCGGTACTTCTCCTTCGTCAGCCTGTGCAGCCTGCACAGCATCCTGTCCTCGATCGCGTTGAAGTTGGGGTCGCTGACTGTCACCTCGTAGCCCCTCTCGAGCACCCGCGTGTTGTAGTTGACGCTGAAGAACGAGGAGAACCTGTAGGGGCCGACCCTGTAGGTCTTCGTCTCGTAGGCAATGACCCCGCCCTCCAGCGCGAGCTTGAGGGGCTCCACCATCCCCCTGTGCTTGAACCAGTCGTTGAACTCCGTCACGATGAAGTTGAACCTCCTTCCCGCGTAGGCCTCGCCGATCGCTATGAACATCGCGGGCGTCATCCCGCCGCAGTACCTGTTCAGCCCCGGCAGGCCGTGTGGCGGCACGCCGAGCGACTCGTTGCCCAAGATGAAGTCCTTCGTGGCGAAGGTCTTACCCGTCCCCGGCTCCCCGAAGAGCGCTAGGTTGAAGCCCGTGGACATGGCCTTGTGGCCGGACTCCGTGACGACCGGCGTGTCCGCTATCGAGTACTGCTGCGCCAGGGTGAGTAGCTCGTCGAAGAAGATCACGCTCCCGAACAGGTCCACAAGGTACTCCACTAGCTTCGCGACAGTGAAGCTTCTGCCGAAGCTCAGCGCTTCGTCCAGCCTCTCCCTGACGAGCCCCTCGAGGTAGGAGTTGTACGCGGCTTCCATCTCCAGCACTTGGACGAACTCGTCCTCGGCCTGCCTCGTGCTCAGCCTGGGTATGGGCTTCGACTCCACAGCCTTCACGAACTCCTCCACCACGGGCCTTATCTCCTCCGGTATCGTCCAGCCCTTTTCGCGGGCCGACCCCGACTCCCACACCAGCTCCCACCTGTCCCTCAGCTGGGCCAGGAGGCGCGCGGCGTTGAGCCTCGACCCAAGTATCTCGCTGGCCCTCGCCTCCACGGACGCGTAGGGTGCCTCCCCGAGCTCGAGCAGGGCCTTCAGCACCGCGTAGGTCTTGATGCCGTTGAGCCTGAAGGCCTCCCAGACGGCCTCCCTCACCTGCCCCCATGAGCCCTCGAGGATGAGCTCGCCGCCCCTGACGGTGTAGTAGCGGCCGCGGAAGGAGTAGTACTCCCTGTAAGGGGATAGCCTGAAGACCTCGACCAGCTGGGAGTCGCTGATAATCCCGGCGAGCTCCTCTAGGCTCCTAGGCCAGCCCTGCCTGAGCCCGAGTACCTCGCCGTAGACCCTAGCCCTCAGCTCCCAGCCTGACGGCTGCTCAAGCTGTGGTAGAAAGCGCTTGAGCAGTATCACGCGCTCAGCGATCTTGTCGTACGCCACCCCGACATCAATCCAAAGTAGGAGGAGCGCCGCTGGAAGTTATAAGCTTTGCACCGCCGCCACCACAGCCGGTGTGACAAACCCCTCGATGAGCGCGGCTACGAGAAACAGGGCGACGATGACAACCAGGTCTCTTGGAAGCCTGCGCAACACACCGTTTAGCTCCCGCGAGCCCCTCAGGATCCTGAGCCACAGGGCTAAGCCGAGCTCCAGGGAAACGCTCACCGTGTAGACAAGCGCCGCGACCTCGACGACACCGTGGGGGAGCACCGAGGCGAGGATCAGGAGCGGGGGCCTCCCCATCGAGACCTCCATAGCGCACACCAGGCCAAGAAGCGCCCCGTTGCCCAAAACCACCAAGATGGGCATCGCCATAGTGAAACCGAGGAGGAGCGTCATCAGGGCGACCCGGATGTTGTTCGTGAAGATCAGCATCGACAAGCCTAGCCCCGGCTTGAGGCTACCACCCACCCTCCCGAGTACAGCCTCCCGTAGAAGGTCGTACACCATCCTGGCGGTCTCGGGCGAGAGTGACGGTAGCGTGTAGCCTGCAAGGAGTCCCACGAGGAACAGGGAGGTAGATAGGACAGCTAACTTCAGCCTCACGCGCTGTTCACCGACCCGGCCTCAAATAAGTTTTCGCATGGTGAAGGCATTTTACCACTCAAAGCGAAACACTGACCGTGGAGAGGTTGCTCGAGAAGTGGAAAGCAGAGGACGCGGAGGCCAGAGAAGTCAGGAAGAGGTTCGCCGACTGGGCTTTCATCGAGTCCCAGCCTGAGCCCATACGCTCGGAGCTGAAGTGCTTCGTAGAGCTAGGGGACATGCGCCTAGCCGCCAAGATAGCCGGGCTCTCTATAGACGAGTTTAACCAGCTGAGAACCAAGGCCAAAATACCGGTAGTCGTTTAGCGTATGCTTCGCTCGCGGAAGAGAATGCCGAGTAAACCCCGCTTGCATCTAGGGTTACCAATTGTAACAAGCACTTCGTTAAAAATCTTTAAACCCTGGTCAAGAAAGTTATATAAGCAGAGTAGAGTTCCTTAAAGTGTTATGTCGTATTTTTCACTGGGTAGTGAAGGTTTAAGGACGCTGAGCACTGTTCTCGGGATATTTCTGGTAATCCTAGTGTTCGCGGTCGCGCTGCAGTTCTTCTACTCCTACCAGAGGCCCCAGCTGGGAGCGGACCTCCAGTCCTCGATAGCGGGGCTGGCGTCCGAGGCCGTCTACCTCCTCGGGAAGGTAGCCTTCCTCGGCGTAGCCCTGCTCGCCGCGGCGCAGCTGCTGAAGTACGGTCTAGCGAGAGGCAGCCGGGAGGGTGAGCGGGAAGCTTGAGTTTCCCCCTTAAGCTAGCAGCCTACGCGGTGTCGACCCTCCTCCTGCTGGCCTGCGTAGCACCGCTCCTCAGCTTCGCCGGAGACGCCGCGAGCCTCGGCTCAGGGCTCTTCAGCTTGGAGCCCGCTTTCACCGTCGAAGAGGGGGGCCGCGCCAGCTTAAAGCTGACCCTAACCTACAGGGGCAACACCCCCGTTACCGCATTCACCCTGAGGGCTAGAGCGCTCTGCGGGAACACCGTCTGCGCGGAGGCGTCAAGCACGCCCGCCACGCTCGCGCGCGGAGCTTCCATCACGCTGGAGTTAAAGGTGCCCTTGACGGCGGACACACTAGAGCTCGAGGCCGAGGGCCTCCTGGGCGGGGTGTACAGGTTCCGTGCCGTGCAGGAGGTGAGCTTAGGTGGCATTCGAGGCTGAGGGGAGGCGAGGCTTGTTGTGGACGCTCGCGAGGGCCCTTGCCTCAGCCTTCATCACCGCCGTCGCCGCCCTGCTGCTACTCCTGGCTGGGAGGCTCCTTGCATCGTCTCTGGGGATGGCCTACGGCCTCGAGGGTCCGATCGCCCTCCTAGTCGTCTTCATGGCCTCCGCTTTCTCGTTTACGCGGGTGCTTCTCGAGCGCTCCCCGGTTAGCCTACTCCTCTCCCTTGCCTCGAGGCTTGTCCAGGCTTACGCTTTCCTGATAGGGCTGGGCGGGACGACCGCTTCTCTTGCGGTTGCGCAGGGGCTTAGGATGGAGCTGGACCTGAGCCCGCTGGCCTTCATCGTCCTGGTTGGCGCGCTCATCCTATCGCTGTCGGATGCATATGACTGGGTTTCGAGGTCAGCCTAAACGTTTATTACCCTCAGGGCTCTCTGAGCACCGGTGTCGAGGACGAGGATACTAGTCGTGGGGCTCGGCGAGGTTGGAGGGGCGCTATTCGAGGTGGCCCGAGACTCCGGCCGCTTCGAGGTTTACGGCTACGACGCAGACCCGGCGAAAACCGTTCACAGGCTCGAGGAGGTTCCGAGGCCCGTGGACGTGTTGCACGTGGCGATACCCTACAGCGCCAGCTTCGTGGACCACGTCAGCCGGTACGCGCGGGAGTTCAGGCCGAGGTTCGTTATAGTGCACTCCACGGTCGCCCCTGGCACAACGAGGAGGTTGCACGGCCAGCTTGGCCTCCCGGTGGCGTTCTCGCCGGTGAGGGGGAAGCACCCGAAGATCAAGGAGCACCTCTACTTCTGGCCCAAGTGGGTCTCAGCGCTCCCCAGGGAGTCCGCGGAGGAGGCGAGGAGGCACCTGGAGGAGATGGGCCTCAAGGTCAGGGTCTCCGAGGAGGAGCCTGAGGCGCTCGAGCTAGCAAAGCTCTGGGAGACGGTCTACAGGGCTGTGATGATCGCCGCCTGGCAGGAGGTCGACCGCATAGCCAGGCGCCACGGCGTGGGCTTGAGGACGGTGGCGGAGTTCGTCGCCGAGGTCCACAGCGTGCTACACGACAGGCCGGTCTACTACCCCGACTACATCGGCGGCCACTGCCTCATACCCAACACCCGCATCCTCAACGAGGCCAGCCCGTCCAAGCTCCTGGAGTTCGTCTTGGAGTCCAACGAGCAGAGGCTACGCGAGCTCCAGGACCCCCAGGTGAGGAGAGAAGTCGAGGAGCTGCGCGAGCTCTTCCTCAGCCTGACGAAGAGGGACTACTACCTCTAGATTTTTAACGTTAATTTTATAAAATTGGCATGCAGTTGTACCTACCGATGAGGCGGCAAGCAGTATCGCCGGTTATCGCGACACTCCTGCTCATCGTCATAGCCGTCGCAGCCGCCGTGCTAGCATACATCTGGATCATCGGCTACCAGGGCACACTCACCCAGCAAGCCAGCGCCCAGCAGCTCCAAGAGAGGATAAAGATCGAGGCTGTAAACTACAGCAACGGCAACCTCGATGTGTACGTCAGGAACATTGGAGATGTTGCTGTGGACATTTCAGCCGTGTACCTTATTGACGCCAGCAGCGGCACCGTCATCGCTAATCAATCAGTCACTGACGTAACCCTCACTCCAGGCGGTGTGAATCGCGTTCAAATCCTCGCCAGTAACATGCCGTCTGCTGGCCTGCAGTCTGGTAAGACGTACACCGTGAAGGTTGTGACAACTAAGGGCACGGAGGCAACCTACACCTGGACGTACAGGACTTAAAGCGTCTAAAAATTTGCACTAAATATTTTTTCTTTTTCCTGTGGGTATGGAGAGGGGAGTATCGCCGGTCTTAGCGTCCCTGCTCCTCGTACTGGTCGCGGTGGCAGCGGGGGTTCTAGCCTACCTGTTCATCTCGGGCTTCAGGCCCTCCGTTAGTGGTGCGCGCCCCCTCCTTAAGGTGGAGGGTGTCGGCTTCGAGGGCGGGCTAGTGCTCTACGTCAGGAACATCGGCGAAACGAGGGAGGTTTTGGACGCGGTCTACGTCTACGACAGCTCAGGCAGGCTCGTATGGCACGCAGGCGGCCTCAACCTCACCGCGCAGCCCGGGCAGCTCGTGCTCGTGCGACTAGATTTGGCAAGCCTCAAGCCTGGCGAGAGGTACACTGTAACGGTCGCCGGGGCCAGCGGGGTGGTGTCCCCGGGGTTCAGCTTCATGTACACCGGCGCCGGCGGCATAGCTTACGCAACCCTACTGGTATACGTGTACCCGCCTGGCTCTGGCTCCACGGATCCTGCTCCCGGCAGGTACGTGTACCCTGCTGGTAGCAGGGTGCGTGTCTCCGCTTCGCCGGCTGCCGGCTACGCTTTCTCCGGGTGGCTTCTGAACGGCTCGGCCCTCTCCACTAGCCCCGTGGTGGAGGTGGTGGTTGCGGGGGTGGTTAACCTGACCGCTGTGTTCCAGCCCCTCCAGCCGCCCCGCTTCTCGATCCTCAGCTACAACTCAAGCATCAGCGGCGCGGTGGGCTCGAGGCAGTTTCTGGTGGTTAAGGTGAACAACACCGGCCAGCAGGCGGGCGTGGCGGTGGTGGAGGTCTACGACCACAACAGCAACCTCGTCAACGCGACCCAGCTCTCAGTACCCCCCGCCGCGCCCCAGACCGCCAGCCTCGCCGTCACGCTCCCCGCGGCGAGGGGCACATACACCTGGACACTCAAGGTCAAGAACCCAGCCACAGGCAGCTACGACGACTCCAAGGCAATCGCCGTCACAGCCCTTCAGCCGGCGCGCTTCGCGATAGCGAGCAGCACTGGCAGCGTCTCAGGCCCACCGGGCTCGAAGGCCCTCGTCAGCGTCACTGTCGCGAACACCGGGGACCTGCAGGGCGACGCTAGGGTGGAGGTGCGGGACAGCAGCGGAGGCCTAGTGAACTCCACAGCACTAACCATACCACCCGGCTCGCAGGCACAGGCACAGCTACAGGTAACACTCCCCACAACCCCCAGCACCTACACCTGGACAATAGCCGTGCTCAACCTAGCCACGAACAGCTACGACGACAGCCGGAGCATGATAGTCACCGTCACGCAACCCCTGCTCGCGGGCCCAAGAAGGGCGGCCGTGTACTACGACACCTTCGACGCCGACCCCATCAACTCAAATCTCACACCCCTCTCCTGCAGCTGGCAGCACGACAGCACAGACAAGCTCCTCTACGTCACCGCGAGCAGCAACCCCAGCAGCTACGATGGAGAGTGCCTGCTAACTTACACCTCCCAGCAGCTGACGGGGAAGGTGTACGTGGCGGCCCTGGTGAGCTTCACCGGAGGCTCCGGCCGGGCAGGAGTAGTGTACGGAGAGAGCGACTACAAGAAGTTCTACGAGTGGTCCCTCGACTCCTCAGGCTACTACAGCATATACCGCTTCGTCGGAAACTGGCACCCCATAAGCAGCGAGCACGGCTCCTTCCAGAGCGGGGTCTGGTACGACCTGGTAGGCTTCTACGACAGCGATAGCGACGCCATCGAGCTCTGGAGCAACGGCTCGCGCAAGGTGTCAGACGGAGACAAGAGCGTTCATCCCGTGTACCCAGGGCTGGGCGCCTACTGGGTCAGCGGGGCGCTCACCGTCAGGTTCGACAACCTTGTCGTCTCGGTGGACGCTAGGCCCTGGTTCGTGAACGTGACGGGCCTACCGGACGGCTGGACGGCGAGGGTGAGGGTGGGCTCCACTGTGGTCTCGAGCGCCAAAGCGGCGGGCGGCGTGGCATCGATACCGCTGTGGCTCTCAGAGGTCCCCTCGAAGGACTACGCCTTCATAGTCAGGAACGCAATCCTCGAGGTCCTCGACCCCAGCGGCACCACCGCAGCCACCCTGGGGCCAGCAGACATCGTCGGCGGAGACGTCTACACCTACGGCTAGCCCCCGAGCGTCAACCTTATATTCTGAGTGTTTATTCCTGTGGCTGTGAGTTTGGAGGAGGCTTTGAGGGAGGCTGTGGAGGAGTTCAACAGGTACCACGGGGCTGAGGGCAGGGCAAGGGTCCTCTGGGTTGAGGAGGGTAGGTTCGCGGTTGAGTTTAGGGGGAGCTTCTGCGTGACGTGCGGCTTCTACGACTACTTCGAGGACTTCGCCTACCTGCTTGCCGGGAGGGGCTTCAGGGCCGGCATCGTCTCGGTGGAGGAGCTGGAGGACGGTGCGGTGGTCGAGTACAGGCTGCTGCGCGAGGGCGAGGAGTGGCGCTTCGCGCCGGAGCGAGTCGTCCTGATACTTGAGTGAACTGACTAAGTCTTCTAGGAGTACTGTAGCGTCTGATGCTACAGAAAGCTTAATGGTCTGCCAAAAGCGCAGCATAAGCGTGGCAATAGTGGTTGAAGTCGACAGCGAGGGTCGGGTCTACCTTCCAGCCAGTGTGCGCCGTGCGGTACCCTTTAAGCGCTTCATAGTCAGGGTTGAGGGTGAGCGGATTGTGCTCGTGCCCGTAAAGGTTGGAGAACACTACGGGGCCGCTAAACCAGCCGCCTACGACACGGCTGAGCAGATAGATGAAGCGGTGGTTCGTGAGACGGAGAGAGTGCTCGAAGAAGATGTTCATTGATGCGAGCGTGCTCCGCTACTTCCTAGAGGCCTGGGCTCTGGTCGTCGCTCTAGGGGCGGTGGGCCTTCTTGAGAAGGGTTTTCATTTTTCACGGATGAGATAACAATGCTTAAAGTCTTCGCGTAGGTTATCGGATTGTGGACTGCAAGGATCTGTTAAACAGGGTTCGTAGGGCCGTCGCGGGGCTGGACGGCGAGCTGACGCGCAAGCTCGTAGAGGAGGCTCTGAGAGCAGGCTGTAGCCCGCTTGCAGTGGTCGAGGAGGGCTTGAGGCCCGGCATGTGGGAGGTTGGGGAGAGGTTCGAGCGGGGCGAGTACTTTCTGCCCGAGCTCATAGCTGCCGCGGACATCTTCAACGGCGTGATGGGGGAGTTGCTTCTGCCGCTTCTCGAGGCCTCGAGGCAGTCCTCCGGCAGGGGGAGGGTCGTGATAGGCACGGTCCGCGGGGACATACACGACATCGGGAAGAACCTGGTGGCGGTGATGCTGAGGGTGAACGGGTTCGAGGTGGTGGACCTGGGGGTCGACGTGCCGCCTGAGAAGTTCGTCGAGGCCGTGAGGGCCTACAGGCCAGACATCCTGGGGATGAGCGCGCTGCTCACGACGACGATGCTGGAGATGAGGAACGTCATCGACGCGCTGAGGGCGGCGGGCTTGAGGGACAAGGTGAAGGTGATCGTCGGCGGCGCCCCGGTGACAGAGGAGTTCGCCAGGGAGATCGGGGCCGACGCCTACGCCAGGGACGCAGTCGAGGCGGTAGAGAAGTGCAAGAAGCTGCTGGGCAGGGATTGAGCGAGAGGTGCGTCGCATGCTGACCCCCCTGCAGGTCGAGGGGAGGGCGAGGCTCGGCGAGTACGTCGAGCAGAGGAGGTTCGACCTCGAGCTGGTCTCCAGGAGGGTCGCCGAGCTGGAGAGGGAGCACGGCGTAGCCTACGACCCCTCCTGCCCCGTGCCCGGCGACGCGGGCCTCGGGAGGTCGGTGTTCGAGGCGGGCTTCGAGCTCGCCCTTGAGGTTGGGCTCTACGTGGTGGAGGAGAGCAGGGTCGCGAGGTTCGCCGAGGAGGAGCTGCGGGAGGCCCTAGCCAGCGCGCGCCGCGAGCTGGTGCTGGGCAGGGGGCTGGACGCTAGGCTGCTGTGGGCGAGGGTCCCGGGCGACAGGAGGAGGCCCTTCGTGTTCGGCGGCCTAGCTGGGACGCCGGTGCCCGAGGAGTACTTCTACGCCACGGCACTCTCCTACACGAGGCAGCCGCTCGTGGACGCTCTGGACCACGGGAGCATACAGGAGGTGTCGGGGGTCAGGGTCAAGGCTGGCGCGCCGAGCGAGGCCGTGGCTGGTGTCAGGGAGCTGCTGCACCTGCGCCGCGCGCTCAGGGACTCCGGGAGGCCCGGGATGCACCTCCTCGCCGGCGAGAGCAGCATCTCGTCCGTCGCCAGCCTCGCGGCGATGTCCGCTGGCCTCCTGCTCGAGGGGGACGCGCAGCTCCTGCCCGTGCTGAACGAGCTGAAGACGGACTACTCCCAGCTGACCAAGGCGCAGGTCGGCCTCGAGAAGGGGGTGATCGGCGCGGCGCTGGTCGACCCGATCGTCGGGGGCTTCGCAAGAGGCCCCGCGGGTTCCGCGATAGTCTCCGTGGCTGAGACGATCCTGGCGCTCGCGGCCTACAGGGCTGGCTACGTGCTGATCCACCCCACGCACATCGTCAAGAAGGCCACCTCGTCGGCGGAGTGCATCTGGGTGCAGGTTGCGGTTGGCCTGGCGAACGAGCACATGAAGCTACCACTGGTGGCCGACGTGTGGCCGGCCTTCGGGCTGGGCACGAGGGAGTACCTCTACGAGGTGGCCGCCAACACCGTGGCCGCAGCCGCGGCAGGCCTACACCTCCTGGGCCCGGTTCCCGCGAACGGAACAGCCCCCAACGGCGGGGGGCTGGAAGCGCAGCTCATGGCGGAGCTCGGCGCCGCGGTGGCGTCCCAGGGCCTTGGCCTGAGCGATGCCTGCGCCGTCGTGCAGGAGCTCTATAAGAGGTACGGTGAGAAGCTGCGGAGCCCCTCCTACGGTAAGCCCTTCTGGGAGGTCTACAACCCCGCCTCAGGCGCACCCAGTACAGGGTGGGTCGAGGTCATCCGCTCCGTTAAGGCGGAGCTGGCGGAGATCGGTCTGGGCCTCTAGCCCGCCTGCTCGGGCTCCACCTCCACGGCTGTGCCCGTAGCCGTCACGATGATGAAGCCCTCAAGGACCTCGGAGGTCTCGAAGTCTAGGCCCACGACGGCGTTCGCCCCCATCTGCCTGGCAGAGTTAATGAGGTCGCTGAGCGCCTCATCTCTCGCCTTCTTCAGCTCGGTCACGTAAGCGCTCGAGGCTCCCCCGACAATCGCCTCTATCCCCGCCGCCATCCTGCCCAGAAAGCCCCTCGTTCTAACGCTCATGCCAGTCACGACCCCCAACACCCACTTGATCCTGTAGCCCGGGATGCTGGGGGTTGTGGTTACTATCATCGATGAGCACTTGATTGTCCGGTTAAAAGCCTTTACTGCCCGCTATAGGGTGGATAAGCATAATTACCTGAGCCGCGCCAGATGATTAGGCAAGCTTCATGCCTCCCGACAAGGTGACTCGGCCTGTTCTAGCGAAGCACCTCGCCATGTGCGGGGCCGGGGTCTTCGGGGCAAGGTACATTGCCCTCGAAAGCCTCAGGACGCCGGGAGGGGTTGAGGTCGACCTGGTTGCCGTCTCGATCTCCCCAGCCCTGGCCGTGCACGCGGTGTTCGTCGGTGCCACTTACAGCGAGGCAAGGCAGGCGCTGGAGAGGCTGACCCGAGCTGTTCAGGAGGGGGTGGCTAACATCCACTGGCTAGCGGTCCCCTTCGAGGCTTACGTGGCGCTGGGGAGGCCCGAGGAGCTCAGGAGGAGCGGAGCGGGGCTCATCGTCGTGAAGGCGGAGTCCACCTTCGGCCTTGGGAGCGCCGAGACTCTGGTCGAGCTCGAGCCCAAGCCGGTGAAGAGACGAGTTCCCTGGCCGCAGCTCGATGAGGCTCTCAGAGCTAAGAGTAAGCAGGACGTAGTGAAGGAGCTCGCAGAGACCCTCGGAAGGAAGCCGAAGCTCTAGCCGATCACCGCTGGCACGGGGAGCGCGTAGAGAACCGCGTAAAGCCACAGCGCGTGCCCCAGCCCCGAGGCGGCGACACCGGCCTTCTCAGCGACAAAGCCCAGCACAAGCCCCACGGGTACGGCTGCGAGGACCAGCAGGGGCATCCCCGAGACGAGGTGAACCAGGGAGTAGGGCACCACGGACAGCCACCACCTCTTCCCCAGCACCCTCACTACAACGTAGCCTTGGACGTAGCCTCTCCAGTAGACCTCCTCCGCCACGCCCAGCACGAGCAGCCCGAGCAGCTGGAGTAGGCCGGGCTTCACCGAGCTGTACACGGCTTCTACCTGCCACCACATGCCCGTCGCTTTGGCGAACAGCCCCCCAGCCAGGAATGCAGCGTACAGCGCCGCGGCTCCCCCGAGCGTGTAGGCGGGCCACAGGCTACCCTTGAGGTCGACCCTCACTCTCCCGGTAGCGAGGACGCACGCCGCCAGCAGAGCCGCGACGACGGACATGGCTTCCACCATTTGGCCGCGCAGGAGCTGGAAAGGGACGGTGAAGAGCAGCCAGGGCAGGGCCAAGAGGAGCGTGTCAAGCCGGGTGAGCTTCTCCACAACGCGGTAACCGCCCCGTCAAAAAATATTTTTTACTCGAGCTCCAGCTTGGCCAGCTCCTCCTCAACCCTCCTGAGCCTCGCCTCGATGTCGAGGATCGCGAGCAGCAGCAGGGAGCCCAGGAGGTAGGGGTTCGACAGCGACTCGGCGACGTGTGACCTGCTGATCCACATGGATTCAAGCCTCTCGAGCGCTCCCCGCTCATCCTCGCCCAAGAGCTCCCAGAGCTCCCGCCTGATCCTTGAGACCTCTTCCCTGAGCCTGGAGGTGAAGCTGTAGTTAACCCTGCCCACTAGAACCACCCCTCTACGCTGCTCAGCCTGCCCGTGAAGGTCTTCGCCGCCTCGGGGCGCGCGGCGCTCTTGACCAGCCTGGCCTCCACGTAGGATCCGCGCCTACCCCTGAGCCACACCGCGCTCGACGCGAAGTGCAGGACGTAGGCCGGGGCGTCGGGCCAGCCCCTGCGAGCCGACTCATCAACCATCAGCACCAGGGGCACGCCCCTGGCCATCACAGCCTTGGCCCTCGAGAGGGCTTTCAGCAGGAGAGGGTGCGCGGCCTGCCTAAAGAGCCTTGAAAGCCTGTAGAGCACGACTAGGCCAGCCCCGGTCCTCTGCAGCAGTCGCTCGTAGTCCAGCTCCACGGCCTGCCTCCTGTTGTACACTGTGGCGAGGTAAACCATTTTCAGACCGGCGGCGGGGTCAAGCCCCTCGGCGAGCATGTACTCCGCGAGCGCGTAGGTGTCTATCAGCCGGGCCTCGTGGTAGTCCACGAAGGTCACGGCGAGCGTCCTGTCGCCCATGGAGGCCCAGCGAGCCGCGAGCCTGTACAGAGCAACCTCCAGCAGGCTGGGCTGCCCGTAGACGAGGAGCGAGGCCCCCGGGTGCACCCCGTCGACTAGGAACTCCGTGCCCTCGGCGGCGAGCTCCGACGCTCTGATGAATGCTCTCACGTGCGTTGAGGCGCCTCAGGGAGTCATAAGCGTTAGCGGCTGTGCTCTGGGGGGTGCTGCAGACGAAAATATATAGTTTTCGTTCAAAGCGATAAGTGCTCTCGCGGCCACCGACGGCTGGGGGCCGAGACAGTCAGCAGAGAGGACGTCTACAGTAGCGATGTGATGCTCTTCTTCTCGAACCCTGCTGAGGCTGTCAGCGGTGCGGCCATGATTTTCTTCCCGTTAAGCGTAGGGCAGTACAGGCAGATGCTTTTGCTGCACGACCTGGGCTTCTACCTAACCCTGATCTTCGTTTACTTACACCTGTTCGCCGTGCTTCACCCGGCGAACGCGCCCATACTCAGGGCGATGTTCAGGGACGGCATGCTCTCGCTGGAGGAAGCGAGGAAGCACATGCCGAAGTGGCTGCAGCGCAAGGGGCTTTAAGTACTTCGCTAAAATTTACTTTTTTTACCTCAATCCTCTTCTACTCCTGCACGCCGAGCACAGAATAATGATGCTTTACTCTACGTCGCCGGTATTAGCGCCGGGAAACCTGGCCATGGATTGCCTAAGATCTAAAAAATCTTTGAAAAAGTTTCATCGATAACTGGGATAAACTTAAATATAGCTCTTGAACTACGTCAAATTAATGAGCGACAAAGGACAAGTAGTGAGAATACCCGAGGAGCTGTACCTTGAGCTCGTACGCGTGGCTGAGCACATGGGCCGGGAACCGAGCGAGGTAGTGGTAGACTTAATCGGCGGCTTCGTTAAGACACATGCGACCCAGACAAACGTAGGGGACTTCCCCTACTCCGACTACGGGGAGTAAAAAAGAAAAAAGGCGTTTTTCTCAAATGGCTTTTCTCTACTCGAAACGATAAATGGTGGTGTTCGAGGGCCTTCAGCCCGAGTACGTTATGCTAGACGAGTTTGCCGTAGCGGTTGACAAGCACTACAGGCTCTAAGTAAACGGGACAGCTGTACCCGGGTTGAATACTATGGTGAGGTCACTCCTCTGTCTAATATACTGCGCAAGCGACTCGTAGTAAATCACGTCCTCCGCTCGGTCTGAAACCCGTCCACGAGGAAACCCCGCGCTTCCGGGTGAAGCTCAAGCCATTTGTCCATGTCTCTCTCCGCCTCGGTGAGCGGTCGCGAAGCCCAGCCGGTGTGAACGTAGCCTAAGACAAGCCCGTCTCCAGACGATACCCTCCTGATCCACCTCGTGTAATTCCGGTCCACTTCCGTCCCCGGCCCGTTACTGGGGTTGGCGATGACCATGATACTCCAGCGTGCGGACAGAAGAGCCAGCCTAGACCAGATCTCCTCGCTGTATAAGTAAGCTGGCACAAGTATCCACCTGTCAAAGCCTGCTTGAGCGTAACATCAGTTGCTTCGAGGGATCGCCTCGAGAGGCTCGGCAAGCAACCCCGAGAAGGCTAGAGCCAGCATCACAACGACTTTCGAAGCCGCGAATTTGTCCATGCGAAGACTCAAAACCCGGCAACGTTTTTAATTTTACGTGCTTTCCCAGCTTGTGTCCGAGGGCATTCTCGTCGAAAACCTCTACAAGAGCTACAGCAGGAGAGTCGTGCTGAGGGGCGTGTCCCTGAGGGTCAGGTACGGGGAAATATACGGGCTACTGGGCCCGAATGGGGCCGGCAAGACTACAACCCTCAAGTCCATAGTGGGGCTTGTCCAGCCCGATAGCGGGAGGATCGAGGTGTGCGGGTACGATGTGAGAAGCCAGAGGTTGCAGGCCTTGTCGTGCGTGGGCTATGTCCCCGAGCTCGCTGTGGGCTTCGACTACCTGACCGTTAAGGAGTTCCTCGAGTTCGTCGCCTCGCTGAGGGGTGTTCCCTGGGAGTCAGTCGAGGGCAACGTTCACCGCTTGTCGGAGAGGTTCAGGCTCGAGGAGCACATGGACGCGTTTATGGGGAGGCTTTCAAGGGGCACAGTCCAGAAGGTTCTGGTCGTCAGCGCGCTCATGTTCAAGCCTCGCGTGCTTGTTCTCGACGAGCCTACGTCGGGAATGGACCCGGAGAGCCAGCGGGTGTTCCGAGAGGAGGTGGCCTCGCTTGCCTCAAGCGGCGCAGCTGTGCTGATTTCTAGCCACCTGCTCGACACGGTGGAGAAGCTCTGCAGCCGCGTCGGAATCCTCCACAAAGGCTCGATAATCGCGGAGGGTACCCTTGAGGAGGTTAAGAGAACAGCCAGCGGTGGCGGAAACGCAACCCTAGAGGAGGTCTTCCT
The DNA here is from genome assembly GCF_022693705.1 of Infirmifilum sp. NZ. Lineage (NCBI taxonomy): Archaea > Thermoproteati > Thermoproteota > Thermoprotei > Thermofilales > Thermofilaceae > Infirmifilum > Infirmifilum sp. NZ. The sequence continues at coordinate 197,478 of NZ_CP094288.1, read as the reverse complement.
AACCCTCACACGGGGTGAGTAGCCTGCCCAAGCCACTCGTCGTAGCCTTCTACCTAGCTAAGAACAACCTCAACCCACTCCTCAGGAGGAGGCCGGGCCAGGCTGCGCTATACCTGCTGGCTCTCACTCTCCTAGCAATGATCCTGCTACCCCTGGCAGTCAAAGCCGCCGCCCCACAACCGCCTAGCTGGGTTTACGGGCTCGGTTTGAGCCGGGAGGGGCTGGTTAAGAGCACCAGCGCTCTGCTCACCGTCACTTTTCTCCTTACGCTCATCAGGGGCAGGAGGGAGGTCGCCGCGTCCGAGGAGGCTGAGCATGAGCTTCTGCTGGCGCTTCCCCTGAGGATGGGGGAGTACGTGATCGGGAAGACCGTTTACTTCGCCATCCAGACGCTTTTCTACTCGGCACCGGTGCTCTACATCGGCATACCCCTCGTGTATAGTCTCGCGGGTTTCAGCTCCGCTCGGGCGGTCCTCCTCGTCCTGGCCGTGGTCGCGTTGTCCGTGTACGCTGAAACGCTCGTAATGCTGGCTACGATCGCCAGAGTCCTCAGCGGTGAGAGGCCTATCGCCGATGTGATCGGCTACGCGTACCTCGCCGCGTCGCTGGTCCACTCGCTCCTCGTCCGAGACGTGTCCCCGCTCCTGGTCGCGCCGAGCCTCCCGGCTGTGAGGCCCCTTGTCGACGTCTTCTCGAGAAAAGTTGCGGTCTCTCAGCTCCTCGAGGAGTTCGCTATACTTGCACTCGTGTTAGCCTCTCTCTTGGTCGCGCTGTACCTTCTCTCGGAGCACGTGCACCCCGAGAACGTGCGCCCGCTCGCTGAGATTCTGCGGGAGATTGGGCTGGCGAGGAGGAAGCCTGTCTCGCTTGCTGGGCTCTCACCTCGGGAGGCGGTCTACAGGGTGACGCTGGGGCTCACCTTCCTCACCAAGCGCCACGCTATCTTTGTCACTGTTGGCTTGTCCTTGGCGGTGCTCTTGGCACTCGTGCTAAAGAAGCTAGGTATGGAGGTGGACCCGCTGACCTTGTCTGCCTTCGCTGTCGTTTTCATAGCCAGCGAAACCACCATAACCTCCGCTTTCACGGCCCAGAGAGACTTATCGCACCTCTGGCTCTACAGGACCGCGCCGTGGAGCCTGAAGCCGCTCTCCAGTGCTCTGCTCGCTAAAACTCTGCTGTACAGCCTGGAGGGGTTCACGCTGGTTGGGCTCTTCAGGGCCGTGTACAGCTGGAACGCGGCCTGGCTGCTACTGCCGATCGCGTCTCTGCCTTTCCTGTGCTTCACCGCAATCCTGATGCTGGGCTTCATGGTCTCTGTGTCTGCGAGGCGTAGGCTTGTACGCTACTCCTCGAGGGGGTTCTACATGGTCGAAGACCTGGTTGCAACTGCTCTCATGGGCTTCTCAACAGTGCTCGCCGTCGTGGCGCTGACGCTTTTCGAGCTGATGCTCGAGTACGCCAGCACCCTCGCGTGGCCCCTCTACCTCGCCGCTGTTTCCACAGCCGTGGCGTTGCTGCTGTTTAAGGTCGGTGAGGACACTTTGTACAGGAGGATGTGGGTCTCGGACGTCTCGTAGGGAGTTTAGAGCTAGGTTTAAATCCTGGGACGCTTGATTGTCTGTGGAAGCCCGGTGGTGTAGCGGTCAAGCATGGCGGGCTTTGGACCCGCAGATCCGGGGTTCGAATCCCCGCCGGGCTACTTTTTATCCTTAAACGGCAAAGCTTATATGCGCCTCTGTGGAGCTTATCCTCGAGAGGAATGGAGGTGAAGAAGCTTCTCAGAAGGGAACCCATCGTGGTGGAGCTCGGCACCTCTCTCAGGCAGGCCGCGCAGATTATGGTTCGCGAGGGGGTTGGGCTGCTGCCTATCGTTTCACCGGGGGACAGGAGGAGGGTGCTGGGGGTTATCTCCGAGAGGGATTTCGTGAAGGCTTTCGCTACTCAGCGCGGGCTTGATGACTTGAACGTCGAGGACGTTGGCACCATGGGTGATGTTGTTGCGATCAGGGAGGATGCAAGCGTCGGTGAGGCCGCGCGCCTAATGCTCGAGAGGGGGATCAGGCACCTCGTCGTGGTAGACACTGAGGGCAAGCTCGTGGGCGTGATCTCCATTCGAGACGTTGTTAAGATCGACGAGATGCTCAGGCTAGCGTCCCAGGTTTAACTCGGCTTATTCTCCAAAAGCTTATTTACCTAGCACCTGTGAGGTCAGTGTGTCGTCGCACGGAAGCGAACCCAGGCTTAGAAGGCAGCTCAGCCTCCTGGACGCTGTTTCAGTGGGGCTCGGAGCGATAATCGGCGCAGGAATATTCGTCGTCATAGGGCTCGCAGCAGGGCTCGCGGGTCCTGCGGTCATTCTCTCAGTCATCATCTCAGGAGTGAGCGCCACGTTTACCGCGCTGAGCTTCTGCGAGCTCGGCGCGTCCATACCGAGGGCCGGTGGGGTCTACGAGTACGGTCACACCTTGATCCACCCGCTCGTGGGCTTCGTGATGGGATGGATGTGGGTGAGCGGGAACATCATCCTGGGCGCCACCGCGAGCCTCAGCTTCGGCTTCTACCTTGCGAGCGCTTTCCCGTGGGTGGACCCCAAGCTCGGGGCAGTGCTCCTAATACTATCGGTTACCCTGGTCAACGTCCTGGGCGCGAAGCTCTCCGCTGGAGTCAACAACGTGATAGTGGCTGGGAAAGTCCTCGCATTAATGGTCTTCGTTCTAGTCGGGATTTTCGGAATCAACCCCAGCCACTTCCAGAACTTTATGCCCAGAGGCTTCTTGCCGGTTTTAACGGCGGCCGGGCTGTTCTACTTCGCCTACATCGGCTTTCCCCGCATAAGCACGATGGCTGAGGAAATCGTGAACCCTGAGGAGAACATCCCTAAGGCGATCCTCTTAGCCCTCTACATCTCGATGGCGCTCTACGTCTCTACCGCCGTGGTGGCGGTGGGGCTGGTCGGCTACGAGTCCCTTGCGAGCTCGACGGCACCGATAGCAACCGCCGCGGAGCGCCTCGGAGTCAAGCCGTTGGTTGAGGCTGGAGCGCTTCTAGCCACCTTCAGCGTGACCCTTACTTCCGTGATGGGGCAGTCGAGGGTTTTCTTCGCAATGGCTCGAAACAGGGAGGTCCCCTACAAGCTGGCGAGCGTCCCCGAGCGCCTCGGCACCCCAGTATACTCGATCCTCCTCTCGGGAGCCCTGATGCTCACGCTGGCCCTCAGCATGGACATATCCGGGCTGGCCTCGCTTACGAGCTTCAGCGTCCTCTTCACCCACGTGTTAACCAACATCGCCGCTATCAGGCTCCGCGCAGCCGGCAGGCCGAGGAAAAGCTACTCCCTGAGGGGGGTCCCGGTGCACGCCTACCTAGGGGCATTCCTGAGCCTGGTGCTCTCCCTGAGCCTGGGCCTCGCCACCGTTATGGCAGGGCTCCTGAACATGGCCTTAGCCGTAGCCTGGTACTACTCGTACAAGCTCCTAACCGGCTCCAGGCGGCACCACCTGGCAACTACGGAGCCCGCCTAACATCACTCACCGATTCTCAGAACCCACCCCTCAGCTTCCTTCCTGTAACCCGCACTCTTCAGCGCCGCAAGCCTCTCCCTGAAGCCCCTCAGGGAGATGCCCTCCTTGAGCACGACGCCCTCCTCCAGGGCATCTAGGATGATCGTCGAGGTCGGCATAGCGTTTAAGGCGTCTGCTAGGTTGAAGGCATGAACATCTGCAGGAATCCTGGCGCCCCTGAGCTCTCTCAGCAGCTCTTCAAGCTCAGCCGGGTCGTCGTAGATCACAAGTAAGTCGTAGTCGCTCGCAGGGGTCGACTTCCCTTTAGCTCTAGACCCAAAGAGGACTATAGTCATATTAAACCTGCTGGCAATCTCTCTGAGCTTCTCCCTCTCAATCACCCTTTTCAAGAACCCCCTTAACATATGAGACTGTAACCTCTGTGCAAGCTACCTCACCATTATTCCCATAGTATACTTTTCCATACGAAAAAGGCACTCTTCGACTAGGCTTAATTACCTTATTTTTTTCCCGTAATCTCTGCTTGATTAAGCCGTTCTTAGATCGAGAGAGGCTGTTTAAACCCGGCAAAGGAGAAAAGGTTCACCCTCTTTACGCTCAAATGCAAGTGCTATTCAATCCTTCTTCACGGGCAACTTCATGGAGCTTTTTGTCGGATGTCAGGAAGTGGTCTGCACCCACGTACTTCGCCGATGCCACCTGCAGAGCGTCAGCCTCGTATATTTGATACTTCTCCAGCACTCTCCAAGCGCTAACCACAATTTCGGCTTTAACCGGGACTATCTCCAACAGGTTGAGTTTCACTAGTCTTCGGGTCTCTAGAAGGAACTTCCGTCTAGCCTCGACGTACTCCTCCTTCCCTATCCTCCCAATCCTCTCGGCTTTTCCAAGCGCCCCCAGGACTTCTCCGATGTTCCAAAGGCTTAGGAACAGCTTCACCTCAGCGGAGTAAGCCCTCCTGTACAGCTCCCTGACAAGATCGCTTCCAGGCTCCTGCACATACCTCTTCAGAACGGCGCTGCTGTCAAGGTAGACTGTCTGCCCTCTCATCCCTCATCTCCCTGATCAGAGGACTGACCGGCTCCCGGGGTTTAACAGGGTCAAAGTCCAGCTGGTAGTCTTCCGGTCCCGCTAGCTCCTCCAAGGCTTTACTGACCTGGTCAGCCAGCTCCTCCTTGATGAGCTCCTCGAGAAGAGAGCTGGCCTCGACTCCCTTGGCAGACGCACGCACCTTAAACCTCTCCCAGAGCTCATCCTCTATGTAAATGCTTGTCTTCTTCTTCAGGCGCAACACCAGTCGGTATATACCACATTATACTCATAAGCTTTTCTGTAATTACTGCATCGCTTAATTTTGCTCCTCTCAGTTGCCACAAACGCTACGTCGAGAAACAAATTTGGCCTCAGTGAAGAGAATCCCCGGGAAGCAAGATACCGGTATTGCCTTGCTGGCTTTTCAAGCATAGGTGCGCTTTTCGCTCTTCGATATGCCTAGTTTCCCTATCTGTTCCTGTTCATTCCCAAGGTAGCCTGCACATCCGCTGTCGCTGTCTCTCCGCATTTCTCTCCTTGCCGCCGACATCAAGTATCACCATAAGCGTCAAGGGATGGGTTGCAAGCCCCCCCACACAGAACGCGGCGATCGCTGTGCGTAAAGACGTTATTCGAACACACCCCAAGTAGCGCAGTGGATCCGGGGCTTAGGAAAATCCGGGTCGAGCATGAAGTGAAGAGGATGACGCGAAGCAAAATTGCTCGGTTAGTGTTGAAGTTGCCGATTGCTGCAAGGCCCCTAACGTCCCCCGAGGTTGGGAAGGATTTTATCTCTACTTGAACCCCACTGGCAAAACCTAAAAGTTATAGCAGAGCCTTGTGTATGTACCCTAGCATGAGGTTCGATGAGGTTAGCACCCTCAGGAGGAGGTCTGAGGAATTCTTGCAGCAAGCTGAGGCTTCTCTGCGCAGCGGTGCATACGATGCCGCGGCGTTTTTAGCCGAAATCTCCCTGCAGCTTTACCTGAAGAGCGTCCTTCTTGAGGCCGTTGGAGATTACCCTAGGACCCATAGCATCAGGGTGCTGCTCTCGGAGATATCTAAGCACCTCGGGAGGAAAGATATAGAGGACTTCGTGAGGGCCAACAGGGCCAGGCTGATAGCTTTAGAGGACGCATACTTCACCGCTAGGTACTCAACCAGCCAATTCACCCAGGAGGACGCTGAGGATGCGATAAAGCTGGCTAAAGAGGTCTTAGAGCTGGTGAGGAAATGAGTGTCTCAGAGGTGATGGTTGAGAGGGCTAGAATGCTGAGGGACTGGACAAAGTACGCGGAGGCCATCGCGAGGGCTATTAGAGAGCTTTTGCCTGAGGCGAAAATATACGTTTTCGGTAGCGTCGTCTCAGGAAAAGCTGTCGGCTCCAGCGACGTGGATATACTCGTGGTAGCCCAAGAGCTCCCAAGATCGCACCTCGAAAGGGCAAGGATAAAGGCGCTAGTGGAGGAGAGATGCGGGTTGCCGCACTACCACCCCTTCGAGATACACTTGGTGACCCCAGACGAGGCCGAGCCGTTTTTAAGAAGGGGAAAAGTCATTGAACTATTGATTTGATCCTCTATCGCCTCCTCCAACTATCAGCTTCATTTCGTGCTCCTCACGCGGATCCTCGATCTCGCTTGAAGACTGCCTTGGTACGCTGAGGATTTCAAGGATGCTCCAAGTGGAAGGGGACTGCTAAGGGGGTGGAACAAGCTTCAAGACTATGTCTACGACTTTTCTGGATTCTAAGAGTGCCCTCTGCGCGTAGCTTCGCGTGTAAATCCTCTGAGGCGGTAGGCCTGTCTCCTCGTCGCCGTACATGCTTGGCTCCCTCTCCCTCCTGAGCCACCTTGAGGTGGAGGCTACTTCCTCTATCTCTGCCTGGAACCAGTCGGGGAACCGGTCTCTGTTCTCGATGAGGATCGGGCCCACGTCGTGCCACTTCGGTGGCTCTATCCCAACATACCTTAGGGCCGCCTTCAAGGATAGCTCGACGGCCTCTTGGCACTGCCTTATGCAGTAGGCGTAGCCGCCCTCCTCGAAGGCCCTCTCGGCGGTCTTGATCCTCCTGAGAGCCTCCTCCAGGTAAGCTCTGGCCATCTCAACATTATTCAATCTCTATCACCTCGCCGAAGCGGTACTCCTCCTTGAGCACCCAGTACCACATCTTCCCGATTCTCACCCTCCTAGCTTTCAGCTCCTCAAGCCTCCTCCTCAGGCGCGCCAGGATACCAGCGAAAAAGCCGTCCCTGTCGAAGAGGATGACGGCGTCTTCAACCATGTCCAGGTAGAGCGGTGTCATCTTCGATGCCTCCTCCCTCGACTTAATTATCGGGCTTATGAAGGCGCTGTACCCTTCCTTCCTGAGCTCACTCAGGATGCCCTCTACCTCCTTTTCGGCCTCCTCGAACATCCTGTACCTCAAGTACCTGTCCTCAGGAAGGTTGTCGGCCACGATGAGTATGTCGATGTCGCTGTCTTTCCTCGCCTCCCCTCTAGCAACGGAGCCGTAAACTACGACGCTCACCAAGTCGAAGCGCTTCCTTAGGCTCTCAAGGAGCACGTTGAGGACCTTCTCGTACGGCTGTTGCACGCGGCACACCCGGTAGTGCTTCCTAGGTTCTGAGGTTCGAAACTGTTTCAAAAACTTTGTGAAAAACGGTCAGTGTCCCGGCATCACTTGACACATTTGCTTCCCTTAATGTTGGGAACGCCCTGAAGAGGCTCAGGGGTCTAAGCCTTCCTTTTCTATGTAGTCCAGGAGCTTTCTCATGATCTCCTCCAGCTCCTCCACCCGCCACAGGAGTGAGTAGAGCCTCTCGTGATCCACCTGCGCGTAGACGTGGACAAGTATATTTCGCAGACCTGCCATGGAGGAAAGCCTTTTGCCCTCCTCGAGTGTGAGGACCCCCTGGTCAGCCAGCTCCCTACCGATCTCCTGGTACCTCGACGGCGTCGGCCACCCCTTCTTAGATATTATGAAGCTTCCCACGTCCAGCAGGGCCTCTATAGCCACTTGAAAGTTCCTTTCGGTGGCGTCGATAACCAGAGGGTTGCTGAGAAACTCTTCCTTGCTCATCTCCCTTACCTTAACCAACCGCAGCACAGCCCTCTTAAACCTCTCCACCCTGCCTACCAGGCCTGGGCTAGGCACGTTTGATCGCCTCCAACATCCCCCTAGCCATGGCATCGTAGTGGTACTTAAAGTCCAGGAACTCCATGATCGCCCTAGCCTTATCCTCCGCCAGTAGTGTCTCGTCCCGCACAATCACAACCACCCCCTCCTTGAAGATCTCGTAGCGAAGCGGTGGAGGGGCATCGTCAAGGTCGACTATGTGGACGGGAAACCCAACTTCGGACTCTAGCTCTGCGGAGAGCCTCCCCAGCTCCACCAAATCCGGCTTTATTCGAAACTTCACGGCGAGGTCAACGTCGCTGTCCTCCCGCATTTCCCCCCTCGCCGCGGACCCGAACAATACGGCGTAGATCACGTTACCCTCTCTGAGCAAAACCCTCTTTAGTCCCTCCTTAAGCTCGGCGAGCTCCACCACGAGACCTGTTCCAAAAACCTTAATATAACGGTATTGATACAAGGCGCAATTTCAGCAACCGGTAGGGCTCAAGGTAAGCGCTCCTAACTCTCCCTAAACTTGCACGAGCGCGCGAGAGGGCACTTCACGCACGCCGGGTGCAGGCAACGGGGACAGGAGCGTACCCTACCCTCTTCAGGTCGCGGAGTATTATGAGGAGGAGATCGACCTTTTCACGAGGCAGCCCCGTCTTCTCCCTCAGCGCATTAGCATCCAGGGGCGGTGGTCGCGTATCGCTCCAAGTACTCTTTCCAAGTCCTCCCCGAAGTTGGCTCCCATAATCAACAGTTCAATAACCAGGCTAAAAAAGCGTGTGTTTTCTAGAGGTGCTCTTCGAGCCACCTAGCTATGTCGTCCGCCACCGTACGCCACTGGGACTCGTTAAGGATCTCGTGCTTTAGGCCCTCGTACAACCTGAGGGTTTTGTCGGCGACTCGAAGCTTCTCGTAGAGCCTTTGAGACGCGCTTGGAGGCACAAGGCAGTCCTCCTTTCCGTGGAGCACGAGGGCAGGGCATTTGATGGATTCTACGCTCCTCCAAGCCTGGGACACGCCTCTCCCGAACTCCACCAGCAACCTCACAGTGGGGTCCTTAAAAACCAGGGGGTCGCTGAGGTAGCGCTTGACAACCTCCTCGTCGTGTGTAAGGCACTCGGTGCTCACTGGGAGCGGGAGCCTCTTCCTGGGCGAGAACATTCCTAGAACGCTGAGCAGCATCCTTTGGGTGAAAGTCGTCCTGACCTCTAGGGCGGCTCCGCTCGTAACGAGCCCCCTTAGCTCCTCAACAAGGGACCCGGCGACGTGGACTGCTATGAGCCCGCCCATGCTGTGCCCGAAGAGGAACACTCGGGGGATCCTAGCTTCCTCCTTCACGTAGCTGATGAAGGAGATCGTGTCGCGTACGAAGTCGTTGAAGGATTCGACGTACCCTCTCTCGCTCTTCGACAGGCCGTGGCCGCGGAGATCGTACATGTAGAGCGAGAACCCCTTTTCGGCGAGGTAAGCGCCGAAGTGCTCGTACCTCCCGCTGTGCTCCGCGAACCCGTGAACCCCAACGACAACGGCCTTCGAAGCCTCTCGTGGCCGCCAAGCCCGAACGACCGTTTCTAGCCCGCTGCTAAAGCGGACAGGCTTTTCGTCCGCCATCGCGCTTACAGCGTTAGGCTGAGAAATATTCTTTACCTTGCGAAAAGCCCCCACTCTAAAAGGGCTGAGTGGATCATCTCAGCGCTGATGGCCGCGCCTGGCTCATCCACCCCTTCACTGATCCGGGGCCCCCTCTTCGGGGTACTCATGGGCTCCGCGCCTTCGGACCGCCCCGCCAGCTTGCTTGGGCTGTGCGGCGGGGCTTTAGCCTCGGCGCCTCTCAGCCTCATCGCGCCGCGCGCGGCACCCGGCGGGCGGCCTGTAGGCCGTGCCGGGAACTGGGGCCGGGGCCTGGTGGCCTGCCTCTAGTGCACTGGCCTGTCTCTTGTGCCGTGGGTCGGGGCTCTGGGGTGCTGGCTGAGCCAGCTCTGCAACGCCTCGAGTTGCTCCTCCGCTTTGAGGATTTTTCCGAGAAGGAGCTTTGTGGCGTTGAACGCTGCGGCCCAGTCCCTGGTCCACTCCAAGCCACATTTAGGGCATCGGTAGTAGCGCTTCCTCACCTCCACGCCCCACGAGCCGCAGACGGGGCACCGCTTGCCACTGACATTGTTCTCCGGCTGGAACCACTTGGCGCCCTCGTACCAGGCCATGTTCTCCAGTCTGCTCGCCACTCTGAGCAGCGTCCTCTGTAGCTCTGAGCCCCTGAGGGACTCGGCCCGGGGCACGTCCGCTACGATGACGACGAGGTAGCCTTGGTCCCTGAGCTTTCTAACCAGGCTCCTAACCTCCCTGAGCACGCCTCTGACCCAATCGTCGTTGAGCTTCCTCACCTTCCTGAGGGCCTGACTAGCTATGCGCTCAGCCCTCTCGGGGGTCAGGTTCACCTTCGCCCTCAGCCTCTCAGCGAGCCGCAGCGCCTCCTCCACAGCGTAGCCCGTTCTCCGCAGCTCTTTTATGTCCCTCTCTTGCCTGAACCTCTCTACGGTCTCACTCCAGCTCTTAACCTCGGAGTAGCTAGTCATCAAGGCGGCGAGGAGCCTCAGCAACGTGGCGTTTGGCGGCTTGAAGACGCGCTGAGCCACCAGCCTGGCTTCGCTGTCGAAGGCGAAGGCCATCAGGTAGAGCCCGTGGCTCGAGTTCACGTCCAACGCTATGACGGCCAGCTTATTGTTGCCGTCCCACCACGCCCGCCTAACCTTGCGGTGCGCCACTAGCCTCAGCCTACCTCTCGCCGTTAGCTGCAAGGTCAGCTTAACGTCGCCAAACCTCTGTACGTCCTCTAGCACCGCTTTGACCAGCGATGGCCTCAGCCTTACGCTGAGGTTCACACTGGGAACGCGGAGCTCGCCTCTAGAGGCGTCAAGCACCACTACAGCAGCGGTGTTGCCGTGAAGCCTCTCGCCACTGTTAACCACCCTGACCAGTAGCGGCATCGGCGGAGGCATGAACCTGCTCCGCCTCTTAGACTTCCCCCTGGCCTCCGCGACCATGTTTCGCCACTCCGTGGCGTACCAGAAGAGGTTCTTTGGCAACCCCGCAATCTTTGAAGCCTCCCCGATCAGCTCTTCGCTGAACCTCTCAGGCTCCTCCCTGAAGGCCTCGCCGTGCCTCTCCTCGAGGCTCCTGCACGCCTCCCTGACCGCGCTCGACAGCCTCGCGTACAGCCGCTGAAGCCTCAGCCTCTCTTCATTGCTAGTCTTGATCCTCCACACCCTGTAGGCCTCGGCCAGTCCCTCGCCGCTCCCCTCACCATTCCCTCTGCTCACGCTCCCACCTCCAGGGAGCCTGGCGCACTGTGGCCCCGGGTCCTGTCCGCGCTTGAGCCCCGCACATAGATGCGCTACGCGGCCTTATATCCCTGCGCCGAAAATAAACGCCGAAAGTGAAAACACAGCAAACAGGAGCAGACTTTTACTTAGGCAACTAAGCTGGAGGACCACCTGAGTCTGCTGGACTACGGCTTCCTGAAAAGGGAAGCCGCACCCCGCCGGCGTCACCGTCTCGCTCGCTGAGAAGGCTCTGTGGGCGCTCTCGCCTGAGGAGAGTAAAGAGTAGTGAGAGCAAGCTCGCGAGGAGGCGAGGATGTGCTCGCATATCACCACGGTGATGCTCTACAGAAGGCAGATGAGGCTCCGCGTCGAATAAACCTTAAGGCAACCTCGCCGCAGGCCAGCCCCTCAGGGCTGTAGCCGAGCAACAAGAGGAGACCGCAGGTTCTCTCCGTCAGGTAGACGTAACTCACGTCGCCGACCACAGCCTCCTTGACGAAGCCCGCTGAGCGGAGCCTCTCGAGGGCGCTGGCTGTGTGCCTGATGTTCCTCGTGGCGAAGGTCCTGCTGACTGGCTTAGGCTCGCGCAGGCGCCAGAGCGTCCTAGCGAGGCCTGTCAGCTCAAGCCACCCCGCGGCACTCTCCCACACCTCGGCGCTGACCTCGACCATCACCGCTAGACGTGAGAAGGGAATTATAGGCGTTCACACAGGCTGTGGCTAATAGTAGCCGTGGAGGCGTGTAGGCGTTGCTCGAACACCTTCCCACAACCCCACTCCAAGCTCTCGGGAGCAAGGGAAGGCGAATCGAGCACGGGAGGAAACAAGGGAAAAGTTAAAAAATACAATTGCTCCCCCAAGACGGCGAAGACCGCCGTGAGAGCGGCGGCGTAAAGGCTTGCCCTCCGCACGGCTACAGCCTTCTCATCCTTGCCCCTATCACCCATCAGGCTCATAAAAGTCGGTATCACGCTGATCGGGTTTAGCACGGCGTAGAGCTGGAACCCCAGCAAAGCGACGTTTACAGTCACCTGCGCTAAGTCTGCCACGCTTCTTCCCTATGGTTCATTGAATAAATTTTTATCCACGTAGAGGTTCCCAAGGCTTTGGCGTTGATCAGCATGGCTCAGAGTTCAGCGGACCATCCCACAGACCCGTCTAAGTACCTCTGGACCGTCCTGTCGGTCACAACCCTAGGAGCATTCATGGCCGGCCTCGATACCCGCATAGTCGTGGTCGGCCTCGACGCGGTTGCCGGCGCGCTGCACGCTGACATAGAGCAAGCCCTCTGGTTCACACAGGCATACATGCTCGGCAGCACGCTCATGTTGCTCCTAGTCGGGAGGCTAGCGGACCTGTACGGGCGGGTAAGGCTGTACCTCGCCGGCTTCGCCGTTTTCACCGTCGGGTCGCTCCTGTCGGGCCTCTCACCGAACCCCTTACTCCTTATCGCTTCACGCTTCGTACAGGGGCTTGGAGGCGGCATCCTCAACACGGTCAGCGCGGCTATCGTCACCGACGCGGCCGCTTACGGGCCTCTAGCGTTCGCCTTGAGCGTGAACTCCCTCGCCTTCAGGCTTGGCTCGATACTCGGGTTGACGCTTGGAGGGCTGATAATAGGGCTCTTCGACTGGCGCCTCATATTCTGGATCAACGTCCCCGTAGGGGTCGCAGCCGTCATCTGGGGGAGGAGAACGCTCAGGGAAATCTACAAGCCCCGGGAGCAGAAGAGCATGGACTGGCTCGGCTTCGCGCTATTCACCGTTTTCACCTTCTCAATCCTGCTGGCGCTGACCTTCGAGGGCTACGGGCTATCCTACCGGAAGATCGCCAACGCCATGTACGCGCTGTCCATGGCGTCTCTAGCGGGCTTCACGCTGTGGGAGCTGAGGCAAAGCCACCCGCTACTGGACCTTAGGCTCTTCAAGGTCTGGAGCTTCACGGGCGGCGTAGTCGCGCAGTTCCTGAACGCAGTGGCCTTCGGCTCAGTGATGCTTCTCCTGACCCTATACTTCGAGGTCGCTAAGAGCATGTCTCCGTCAGAAACGGGCCTCCTCCTGATGCCATTCGAGCTCTCATTCCTAGCCTTCAGCCTCATCAGCGGCAAGCTCTCGGACAAGTACGGCTACGTGGGCTTCGCGATACTAGGCCTCTTTGTAGGAAGCCTTGCGCTCCTCGTGCTTTCAAGCATAAGCCTCTCCACCCCCTACTGGCAGGTGGCGCTTGGCTCCGCTTTGCTGGGAGCGGGCAACGGGCTCTTCATGTCGCCGAACACCAGCGCGATCATGTCGTCGGTCCCAGAGGAAAGGAGGGGCGTAGCCTCCGCCCTCAGAAACGTCCTCTTCAACCTGGGCATGACGCTCAGCCTCAACATCTCCGTGCTCCTCCTCTCCAGCAGGCTATCCTACGACCTCATAACGAAGCTACTGCTCGGCGCGGAGCTCGACGAGGCGCAGCTGGCCGCAGGTAGAAGCTCGCTCGCGCTGGCTTTGGGTGAGGCCTTCAGAGTCCTAGCCCTTGTTAACCTCAGCGCCGCGGTTTTCTCAGTTAGCAGGGTTCGGGGCAAACGGGTGTTAAATTTTAAAACGCCAGAATATGGCGGTCTCACATGTCCTGGATCATAAATCCACTATTCTCGCTTAGTATCGGCATTCATCATTTTAGCCATGGGAAAATGCAAGTCCCCAAGCATATCAAGCTACAACAGGTTACTCGAGAGGGATTATCTGTCTTTAAGGCGTAAAGTTTTAACCGTTATTTTCTCTAAGCAGAATCTCGTAGGTGTCCACTTTGCAGGCCGGGCGTGTCAAGCGTGTACTGATTTTCTCTTCAATTGGAAACGCGGCGGTCAGTCTGCTGAAGATCCTCGGGGGCCTTGTCTCAGGCAGCACCGCTCTCCTGGCTGACGGGAGCGACTCCGTGCTCAACGTTGCGAGCGCCGCCATCGCCTACCGCTACTACACCAGGAGCATGAAGCCCCCCGATGCGAAGCACCCCTACGGCCACACGCGCTTCGAGGCTTACGGCTCGATACTCGTGCTCATCCTCATGGCGGTGACCTTCAGCTTCGTCGGCTTCATGGCGGTGGACCGCTTCAGCCACGGAGAGCCTGAGCGAGTAGGCCCCATCGGCATAGCCTTCGCCCTCGTCTCGCTTGCGCTGAACCTCATGGTCTCGAGCCTCCTGAGGGCCTACGGTAAGGGGAGCCAGATAGCGGTGACCGAGTCTAGGCACACGAGCCTCGACGTGCTCGAGGGTGTTACCACGCTCACCGGCGTGACCCTCGGATCGACGCTCTCGGCGTACTACGACTTAGCCGCCACGTTCGTCATCCTTGGCATCGTCGCGTACTTCATTTACGAGACGCTAAGGGAACTGCAAGCACAGGTTGTTGACACCAGCCCTCCCCCGGAGGTCCTCAAGGCCATCGAGGAGGAGGCCCTCAGGGTTCGAGGCGTGAAGGGGGTTCACTCGCTCAGGGCTCGCGCAGTCGGTGGCAGGATATACGCTGACCTGCACCTGGAGGTGAGCCCCCAGCTCTCCGTCGACGAGGCCCACTCGCTGTGCGACCAGGTTGAGAGAAACGTCAGCAAGAGGCTCGGAGGCAACGTAGACTTAACCATCCACGTGGAGCCCTCCAGCGACTAACCCCTGCACCGCACCTCTACTTCTCGCCCCTAAAGGCGGCGATGAGCCGCCTTATGCAGGCCTCGAGCCCCCTCGCGGCCAGAGCTGGCGGCATTGAAGGAACGTTGCCAGTTAAGGCCTGCTCAGGCAGGCTCGGGACGTGCACGAAGCCCACCATAACCTTCAAACCCCTCGTGGCTACATGGTGTAGTGCTGTGAACATCGCGGCGTTGCAGACGAACGTGCCCGCGCTGTTCGAGACCGCGGCCGGGACGGAGGCGCTCTTCATGGCTTCAACGGCCCTCTTCACGGGCACGGTGGCGAAGTACGCGGCGGGGGCTCCTTCCACGACCGGCTCGTCCTCAGGCTTGTAGCCGTCGTTGTCCTCGATCCTGGCGTCCATGACGTTTATCGCAACCCGCTCGACATGCAAGGAGCTGATGCCTGTAGCCTGCCCTGTGAGGAGCAGGAGCGATGGGCTGTGCTCCTCTATCAGGCTTGGGACTAGCTCCCTGACGCGCCTGAAGCTGACAGGGAGCTGCTGCTTCACCACGGGTGCTCCGCCTACCTCGTCCGGGAGGAGCTTCACGGCCTCCCAGGAAGAGTTGACCTTGTCTCCTCCGAACGGCTCAAAGCCGGTAACGAGGACTTTCATACAGAGTTGAGCAGGGGCTAGCTGATTTTAGGCGTTTCGCGGTGAGTAGTATAAAAAGGTGTTCGTCTATCGACTGCAAATTTTTCCAGTTAGAGTGCCCCGCCCCGGTGCTTCCCGTCAATCTTCTTCTATGTCCAAGCCGCTGAATGTTTTTCACTTTTTAATCGTAAAGCCTTAAAAAGGGTGGATTCCACACCCCTCAACGTTATGAAGCTAAAAACACCGCACATAATAGCATTAGCGGTGCTAGCGGTTATCATAGCCGGCGCTGTCGCGTACCTGCTCATGCCTAAGGCTCCGACAATCAAGGCCAAGGACGTCGTGGTCTGGCCCAAGGATGTCCTGGTCATCGGCACCACGGACTCGATACAAACCACCCTTGACCCAGCCGAGGCGTACGACTACCTCGGCGTCAACATAATCCAGAACATGGGCGAGGGGTTGTTCGCCTACGAGCCTGGCACGGCCAGGCTGGTCAACAAGCTCGCGGTGAGCTACACCATTAGCGCCGACCGCAGAGTGTGGGAGATAAAGATCAGGCGGGACGCAAAGTTCCAGGACGGGACCCCGCTGACCGCCCAGGCCGTCGTCTGGTCCTGGAACAGGACGATCACCCTGAACCAGGACCCCGCTTTCCTCATCGCCGACCTGATCGAGAAGGCCGAAGCGGTCTCCGACGACACGATCAGAGTCTACCTCAAGCAGCCCTTCGAGGAGACGTACGTGAAGTCGCTCCTCGCGACCTGGGTCGCGTTCCCCGTTAACCCTAAGACCTCGCCCATGGAGGTGGTGAAGCCGCCCAACACCCTCGACATGATCGGCCCCTACAAGCTCGGGGCCTGGAAACCCGGCGAGTACATCGAGCTCGTAGCTAACCCGAACTACTACGGGGACCCGCCTAAGACCCCAAGGATCATCATCAAGTTCTACAAGGACGCGCAGAGCCTGAGGCTCGCCGTGGAGAACGGCGAAGTCGACATTGCCTTCAGGACTCTCTCCCCCGCCGACGTGAAGGACATAATGGCTAAGGGCCAGCTCCAGGTGATCAGCGGCCCGGGCATCGCGCCGATAAGGTACCTTGTGTTCAACACTGCC
This sequence comes from Infirmifilum sp. NZ, assembly GCF_022693705.1. Taxonomy (NCBI): domain Archaea; kingdom Thermoproteati; phylum Thermoproteota; class Thermoprotei; order Thermofilales; family Thermofilaceae; genus Infirmifilum; species Infirmifilum sp. NZ. Next base: position 181,102 of record NZ_CP094288.1, on the reverse strand, counting down.
AAAGAGCCCTTCAACGACAAGAGGGTGAGGCAAGCCATAGCGTACCTCATCGACAGGAACCAGATAGTCAACACCGTGTTCATGGGGCAGTTCGCGCAGCCGCTCTACAGCATGGTCCCAATAGGCTTCCTCGGCCACAAGGACTCGTTCAAAGAGAGGTACGGTGACAGGCCCAACATCGAGGCCGCTCGAAACCTCCTGTCGCAGGCGGGGTACAGCGAAGCCAACCCGCTCAGGATTGAGCTCTGGTACACCCCAGTCAGGTACACCCCCGCCGAGCCGGACATCGCCGCCATCATCAAGCAGAACCTCGAGGCCAGCGGGATGATTAAAGTCGACCTCAAGAGCGCTGACTGGGCTACGTACAGGAGCCTCTTCAAGGAGGAGAAGATCGCGTGCTGGCTCCTGGGCTGGTTCCCAGACTTCCTCGACTCCGACAACTACATCCGGCCCTTCTACCACTCCGGCGCGAACGGCTGGCTCCACGTCAACTACAAAAACCCGGTGATCGACCAGCTCATCGACCAGCAGGTCCTCCAGCCGACAGAGGAGCGCATAAAGACGCTCGCCCAGATTCAGGACATAGCCGCCGAGGACGCCCCGATAATACCGCTGTGGCAGGAGGGGCAGTTCGCGGTCGCGCAGAAGAACGTCGAGGGGATCGTCCTCGACTACTCGCAGATATTCCGCTACTGGCTTATCTACGCCGAGGTGCAGGGCTAGAGCTTCGGTGCAGCTAAATGGGCCTAAAAGAGTACGTTTTTTCCCGCCTACTACTTACGCCTGTTATGGTTCTCATCCTCCTCTCCATAGTCTTCGTGCTGATGCGCGTCCTCCCAGGAGACCCTGTCACGATGCTGGAGGGCAAGAACATACCTGAGGATGTGCTAGCGAGGCGTAGGGCGGAGCTGGGCTTGAACAAGCCCCTCTACCAGCAGTACGTCGACTACATCTACTCGGTTTTCGTTCGGTTTGACTTGGGCTACACGGCGCTCGAGCGGATACCCGTCTCGTACCTGATCGCGACCCGTTTCCCTGCGACAGTGGAGCTCGCAGTCGCCTCCACGGTTGTCGCCGTGGCGATCGGCGTTGCGCTAGGCGTGCTGACGGCAAGGTACCCCTCGGCGTCTGTGAAGACCCTCGTGAGAGTCTACTCGTCGATCGTGTACTCGATACCGGTCTTCTACATCGGCATGCTGCTCCAGCTCACAGCCTCTAAGGGCTTAGGGCTACCGACCACGGGGAGGCTCTCACCCATAAACCTTTTAGCCCTCGACTCCCTGCCCTACAGAACCGGTTTCGTCGTTGTGGACTCGATTCTGGCCGGCCGACCTGACATAATCCTCGACTTCCTGGCTCACTTGACGCTCCCCGCCTTGGCCCTCGGGCTGTACCTCTCCGGCGTCTTCACGCGAGTAACCTACCTGGCCGTCGAGGAGTCAATGTCCCAGGAGTACGTGCGGGCGGCCAGGTCTCGCGGAATAAGGGAGTGGGGTGTCGTGCTGAGGTACGGGTTGAGGAACGCGATGATACCCCTCCTCACCATGGGGGGCCTGCAGGTCGCCGCGTTGCTCGGTGGCGCGGTGCTCACCGAGACCACGTTCAACTGGGACGGTCTCGGCCTCCTCGTCTACGAGGGCATCCTGAAGAGAGACTACGCGATCGTGCAGGGCACGGTAACGATATACGCCGTGATAGTGGCCCTAGTGAGCCTGCTCGTTGACATAGCCTACGCCTACGTTGACCCGAGGGTGAGGTACTAGTGAGGCGGCCCAGAGGCTTCGGGGAGTGGAGCCTGCTAGTCGGAGGCCTGCTGACGTTGCTGTTCGTCTCCCCTGCTGTAGCGGGGTCGCTCGTGTCCTTCGGCAACGCGACCGAAAGCTTCGTGGTCGTGGACGGGAAGAGGGTGGAAGTACCGCCGCTAATGCCCCCTGGCTTCGTGCTCGAGGTTGAGGGGAGGAGGATCGTGTTCCCGATGGGGACGGATCAGCTGGGCAGGGACGTCTTCGCGCGGGTTGTCGGCGGCGTTAGGTTCGTTTTAACGATAGCCTTCCTGTCCACGGCGATCTCCGCTGCGATCGGCGTGCTGCTCGGTCTGCTCGCAGGCTATATAGGCGGGCTCTTCGACCGCGCCGTCAGCCTCGTCATGGACAGCATGTACGCTCTCCCGGGCCTTATCCTGGCAATCGCCATAGCGGCTCTGCTCGGAGTTGGCGTGCTGAACATCTCCGTCGCCATAGCAGTCGTGTACATTCCGAGCTACTATCGGATGGTCAGGGGCGTCGTCCTCTCGCTCAAGTCCTCGCCATTCGTCGAAGCGGCCAGAGTTGCCGGCGCGGGCCCCCTCGCCATCGTCACTAAGCACATACTCCCAAACACCCTGCCCGCCATAGTCTCCCTCCTGCCGATAAGCTTCGCAGACGCGATCATAACGGAGGCCGGCTTGACGTTCCTCGGATTAGGCGTGGAGCCGCCCACCCCCGACTGGGGCTTTGACCTCAACAAGGGGAGGCAGTTTTTCCTGGCAGGCTACTGGTGGATCGGCTTGTTCCCAGGCCTCATGATCATCCTAAGCGTACTAGGCTTCCTGATGCTGGGCGAAGGCCTTAACGAGATCCTGAACCCCAGGAGGGTGGAAGCATGAGCCTGCTGGAGGTTAAAGACCTAAAGGTCTCCTACAGGACCCGCAGGGGGAGACTGGAGGCTCTGAGCAGCGTGTCGCTGAGCGTCGAAGAGGGGGAGGTTATGGGGATCGTCGGGGAGAGCGGCTCGGGTAAGAGCACGCTGGGGCTGACGGTGATACGCCTGCTACCGGGGAACGCGGTGGTGGAGGGCGGCTCTGTGTACTTCAACGGGATAGACCTCCTGGGGATGAGGGAGGAGGAACTGAGGAGGATACGCGGGCGGGTGATAAGCATGGTTTTCCAGGACCCCTACGCCAGCCTGAACCCGGTGATGAGGATTGGTGAGCACTTCGTGGAGCTGTTCACGGAGCACGGTGCCGCGGGTAGCGAGGAAGAGGCCCTGCGCGCGGCCGGCGAGATACTCGAGAGGATGGGCGTCCCCAGGGAGAGGCTGAACGACTACCCCCACCAGCTGAGCGGTGGGCAGAGGCAGAGAGTTGCCATCGGCCTTGCTCTAGCCTTGAAGCCTCGGCTGGTCATAGCCGACGAGATAACAACCGCGCTAGACGCCCTCGTGGAGGCGCAGATCGTGGAGCTTCTGAAGGAGATTAAATCCTCCTTCAAGACCTCAATGCTCTTCATAACGCACAACATGGGCCTCGTCGCCGAGCTGGCTGACCGCGTCGCGGTGATGTACGCTGGCAAGGTTGTGGAGTCCGGCAGGGTCGATGAGGTGGTGAGGGAGCCACTACACCCCTACACGAGGGCCCTCCTTAGCTCTGTGCCGAGAGTGGGCGGCTCAAAGGACATCAAGCCCATACCCGGTGAGCCGCCGGACATGCACCGCCCTCCCCCAGGTTGCCGCTTCCACCCGAGGTGTCCCTTCGCCTCCGAGAGGTGCCGGAGGGAGGAGCCGGCTGTGAAAAGCTTGGGTGATAGGTATGTCGCGTGCCACCTCTGGTAAGGAGCTACTGAGGGTTGAGGACCTGAAGGTCTACTACCCCCTGAGGAGGACGCTCGGCGAGATGCTCTCGGGGAAGAGGAAGTACCTGAGAGCAGTCGACGGCGTTAGCTTCTCGGTGATGGACGGCGAGGCTCTGGCTCTCGTCGGTGAGAGCGGCTCAGGCAAGACGACTGTGGCAAGAGCCATATTGGGGCTCGTAGAGCCCACGGCCGGGAGGGTCGTCTACAACGGCTATGACGTGACCACGCTTAGAGGCAAGGAACTCTCACACTTCAGGCGCAGCGTGCAGATGGTTTTCCAGGATCCGAGCGTCAGCCTCAACCCCAGGATGAAGGTGGGGGATCAGGTGAAATTCCCGCTGGACGTGAACAGGATCGGAAGCAGGGATGAGCGGAGGAATCTGGTCCTCGAGGCCCTGAGGCGGGTGGGCCTCGTGCCCCCCGAGGACTTCTACGACAGGTACCCCCACCAGCTTAGCGGAGGCCAGAGGCAGAGAGTTGCCATCGCGAGGGCCCTAGTGCTGAGGCCGAAGCTCCTCATCGCCGACGAGCCTATATCCAACATCGACGTCTCCGCTAGGGCCCAGATCCTCTCCCTGCTGAGGGAGCTCCGCGGAGAGCTAGGGCTCTCGCTCATCTACATCACGCACGACCTCTCCTCCGCGTGGGCCATCGCAGACAAAGTTGCGGTCATGTACCTAGGTAAGATCGTGGAGTACGGGGGCGTCGAAGAGGTCTTCGGGAGGCCCTTGCACCCCTACACGAGGGCCCTTCTGAGCGCTGTCCCGCAGCTACTCCCTGAGCACAGGCTCCGGGAAAAGGTGACGCTGAGGGGGGAGGTTCCTAATGCCGTCAACATACCCAGCGGCTGCAGACTACACCCGCGCTGCCCGTTCGCGACGCAGAGGTGCAGGGTAGAGGAGCCCCCGTTCGCCGATGCAGGCGGAGGGCACCTGGTCGCCTGCCACCTTCACGGCTAGAACACGAAAATCGTCCCCACGCCCACGATCCGCGAGTACAGGACGAGGACTAGCGCCAGGTACCAAGGAGCAAGCGCCACCGCGAATGTTTTGAAGTCGTATAGCCCCTTGTAGGCGAGGTAGAGGACTATCGTTATTGAGGCTAGGAGCAGGTAGAAGAAGAGGTGGAACGTCAGCTTC
>NZ_CP094288.1:0-176256 GCF_022693705.1 Infirmifilum sp. NZ | reverse complement strand
GTCGCGAAGGTGGTGAAGAAGGGCGCAAGCTGGGCGACCATAAAACCGTCGATGAACCCCACGAGAACGAGGTACAGTAGCTCGACCCACTCATCGGTGGTTGAAGGCCTGCCACGGTAGAGCCTGAGCGTGAGGACAGTCAAAACGATTAGAGCCCCCGTCATCGATTGTTGAATCAAAATCAGCCACCCATGTTTAAGCCTTCAATGGACCTATAAAAATGCTTTAGTTCAACCCCTCCCTTCAAGCCGCCAGATCTGGAAGCTCCTTTGGGACAGCGACCTCCCTGAACACCAGGGCGCTGGGCCTCAGCCTCCTCTTCTTCGAAGCGTAGTCCACCTCCACCAGCCCAAACCGGGGCTTAAACCCCTTGCTCCACTCAAGGTTGTCGGTGAGGTTCCAGTGGAAGTAGCCGCGCACGTCCACACCCCTCCTTATCAGCTCGTGCACTGCTTGCAGGTGCCGCAGGACAAACGCTGGCCTGAGCCTGTCCTCCGAGTCTGCCACGCCGTTCTCGGTGATGTAAATCGGGAGACGGTAGCGCTCCCACACCTGTAGCCCGGCGTCCACTAGCCCCTCGGGGTAAACCTCCCAGCCAACATCGCTGCATGGCCGCCCTTCCTTAGAAACTCCCCGGGGCTCGCACGAGTACCCGTAGCCCTCCAAGAACCTGAGCCTGCCGCCCTCACCGGATGTGACGACAACCCTCGTGTAGTAGTTCAGCCCAATCCAGTCACACCTCCCAGAGAGGTCTTCGCGCCGCTCACCGCCGAGCACCCCTCTCGTGACAGCGTCTACCACGTAGAGCTGCTCGCCCAGAACTTGGTCAGCTAGCCGGGCGTCGCCCGCCTGTACGTACACCGGGGACACGGACTCAACGATACCTACCCTCTTACCCGTCGCCTGCTTAAGCGCCTCGTAGGCCCGGGCGTGCGCCTCCGCGAGCCTGGTCTTCACCTTCCCGTATGCCTCGAGGCTGAGGTAGCTGGGCGGGAAGCCACTGTTCACGAAGAGGTAGCCGCTCCTAGCCACCACTGTGGGCTCGTTCATCGTGTACCACTCGTCAGCCAGGTCTCCGAGCTTCTCACCTATGTAAGCTGCGAACTTGGCGAACTCGACGACAGTGCCTGTGTCAAGCCACCCCGAGGGCGCCCTGTCAGGACCGAGACGCCTTACAAGGATCGGGTCGTGGAGCCAGAGAGGGAGACTCCAGTGGAATAGATTAAGGATAACGTAACCCCCACGGCTCTTCCAATCCTCTATAATTTCTCGGTATCGCTGCAGCGCTGACTTGTTCGCTAGGGAGTCCAGCTCCCTTAGGGCTTTCTCGTCGACCTCGACCGACTCAACCCTGCCACCCTCTATGGTCGCCTTAACCATCACCTCCCGCGTGGACTTAGGGAAGATTCTAGCCCACTCCACCGTGATCCACACCGCGTCCATGCCAAGCCACGAGGCTATCTCGTGGTCTGTCTTGTAGAGCCCCCAGTAGCCGGGCCCACTGTAAGGGTCGTCACCGCTGACTACACCAGCGGCTATGTTCTCAGGGTCTCGGAGCCAGAGCACCCAGTCGGACTCAAACTCCGAGCCTGGAACCCCCAGCTCGTGCTGAACCCCCACCGTCGAGAACCCGAACCTGAATCCGCTCGGGAACTTAGGCATAATTACATAAAGCTGAAAAGCCTAAAACGCTTTGCGCGCAGAGCAATCACCGCAAGCCGCGGTAGTAGCTTCAGTTGGGCACGCAATGCTTTTAAGAAACTCCTGAAGACTAGCGGTGTGCGAGTGCTAGTACCCGTTGTGAAGGTGAACGACAAGCTGTTCCTCTCACCGCACTTCGGCAGAGCCCCCGGCTTCGCGGTTTACGAGGTTCAGGGCAGTGAGATAGCCAATGTGCAATACGTAGACAACCCCTACAGGAACCCAGAGGAGCACTCTGGACACGGTCGCATGATCCTAAACCTTGTCTCTAGCTTTAAGCCTGAAGCTGTCATCGTGAGATCTATCGGAGAGGGGGCGTTCTACAGGCTTAAGTCTCTTGGTGCAAGGATTTACAGGTCGACCGACAGGCTCGCCGACGAGGCCGTTCTCAAGCTGGTGAGAAACGAGCTGGAAGAGCTTCAAGCTCCTGTCGAGGAGCACGAACACTAGTATAAGCAAAATGGTTAATCCTACTCCTGTGTGAAATCTTTAGCGGATTCCTGTTGTCTCAAAATAGATGCTGTGAAAGTTACCTGTGCCCTCGCCCACACTTGCCCGTAGAGTGCCGGGTCTTAACTTTTTAAAGCTATTTTAGACGCTCGAGGAGTCTTCTCAAGTCATCAGGCTCGCTCGCCGACCTTAGAGCTTCCAGTGCCGCCGCGTAAAGCCTCCTTAGCCTCTCCGTGTCCTCGGCCGTGTAGCCCTGCGTCAAGAGAGTAACGTTCATCGTGCTGCTGATGAGGGACTCAGCCTCCCTCTTTTCTATGTTGCCTAGGATGTAGTGGCTGAGGATGTCCTCCAGGTACTCCACCGCTCGCCTAGGGTCGTAGAGGAGCTTCCGCCTGTAAAGCGGCCCGGGGTTCTCCCTGATCCTCAGGCTGCTCAGGCTGACTTCCCCCTCAAGTCGCGCAACCGGGGCCGCAGCGCGGGGGGCGGGGGCGACGCTCACCCTGCTGGCCTCGCCTTTTCTGAGGTAGCCACCGATCTCCCGCAGGGCTTTCTCCGCAAGCTCTATAGCCTCGCCCTCCTCGTAGACCCTCCAGTCCGGGTTGTGCCTGAAGCTGCCTAGTTTCGCCCACGAGGGGTCGAACTCGTCGAGATCGTCGGGCTTGAGCGCGACGCACACCGCGTCGAGCTCCCTGTGCAGGCTCAGGGGCGCGGTGAATACCCTCTGGGGGTCCATCAGGTTCTCGACTTTTATCCTCGATCCGTACTTGAGGTTTACCTCCTGCACCCTGCCCTTAACCCTCTCTACTATCATCTGCACAGCGGACCATGTCACGTCCAGCGCACCCCTCTTCGCCAGGAGGTCTTCAGGCAGGGCTTTCTCATGCACGTGCACGTGCATCCCCCGCCCGCTCCACTTCAGCCAAACGCTCCTCGAAACGCCCTCCCGCTCGAGCTCGCCCACTATGAGCCTCGCCACCTCCAGCGTGGCGCGCCAGTGCTCGGGAGTGGAGTCGATGTCCCAGGTCAGCGTCCTCAGGACCACGTTCCCCGAGTAGTTCAACGCGTCCTCCCGCGTTTCAAGCCTCTTGTACAGGCTGGCGGTACCGTAGAACGCCCTCGGCCCCAGGTGCCTCAGCCTCTTCAATAGCGACGCGAAGCCCGCCTCGGAGTTCACGGCTAGGGGTTTTTCAGCCAGGTACCTCACGAGGAGCGGCCGGCCGTCGCGCATCCTCCTCTCGCAGTGAACCGCAACCCACCTCCCCCTGAGGAACTCCACGATCTCCCGGACGACCTGCGCGTTGCCGTAGTGCTGGGCTAAGAGGGGTTGAGGCATTCACTCTTACAAGGGCCCAGGCCCTTTATTCATATCTTTTAGAGGTTCCCCGGAAAATGGGTGTAAGGTTCTTTATGTATCGCTAAGCATATAAGGCATTGCCTGGCAAGAATAGTGTAAGAGGAGGAAAGCTTTGAGCGTAGCAAGGTCCGAGGTAATAGGCAAGAAGGTCTACGACATCGAGGCGAAGTACCTCGGGGACGTATACGACATCGGATTCAAGCTCGGAGAAACGTCCATCACCGTCTTCGTCAGAACCCCCGGAGGGGCCACGCTAGAGGTCCCCTGGGACAAGATAAGCGCGATCCGAGACATAGTCCTCGTCAAGGAGCCCGTAGAACTCCCAGAGGTCCCCGTTACACCGGCGCTCACGGCAGCGCCGCCCGCCCAGCAACCCGCAGGCGGCGGATTGACCTCAAAGGTCACCTCCATTTTCGGCGGCCCGAAGGAGCGGAAGATCTGCCCCTACTGCGGGAAGCCCGCCACCTGGATTGAGCAGTACAAGCGGTGGTACTGCTACAACTGCCAGCGCTACATCGACTAGCAGGCAAACCCGTGTACTGGAAAAAGTCACTTTTTCTCCCCGAGTTACTGCAGGAGGGAACCGTCCTAACGTAAGTATGGTCTTTTCGGTGAACGCCGCCTCGACCTGTATAAAAGGCTCTTAGAGCAAAAAAGGAGATCGAGATCGGTAAGCTGACTATCGGCCTTTAACAAGGTTCTGAGGCGCACGCCGGGCGTTTATGTATGTTCGAGGAAACGTTTAGTGGAGTAGTAATGGATTTGGCAAATCTATGCCTGTATGCTTAAAGTTAAAATAGAGACGCCGAGTATTGTCTGACTGCAGACAAAACTGGTAAGGTGGTGGAGTGCCTGTCCATGATTCCCGCGAGGTGGGTAGGAGTGCCTGCAACCTCCATCCAACTCTTCCGCGCGTCTCCAGGATCCTCGCTTCGCTTGGTTTAAGGGTATTTTTGGTTGGTGCTCGAAGCCTTATCTTTCACGGCATTGACCTGGGGAGGGAGACCCGGGACTGGGACACTGTTGTGGACAGGATCTTCACACCGGAGTTGCGGGATCTCCTCACGGAGGCACTGCGCTCAGAGGGGTTTAAAGTGCAGTGGAGAAAGTGGGGCTTTTTAGTCGAAGACGATGTGCATATAGACATAAACTACGCTCCGCTAACGCTTGACGAGGAGTTTGTGAGGAGGAGCAGAGCTGTTGCCGAGGGTGTTCTGCTGCCGTGTGTAGAGGATTTAATAGTGCTGAAGCTAATGTCGGGGGAGAGGAAGGATATCGAAGACATCAAGAGAGTGCTCCGACAGTCATGGAACGCGCTTGACAAGGAGTACCTTTACAGGAGAGCCCAGCAGGCGGGCCTCGAGAGAGCTCGAGAAGATTTTGAGGAGGCTAGGGCTGGTATGAGGCGGGGCGCGAGAGCGGAGAAGATGGTTCGCCTTGTCCCGGGCATAAGCGTGCCAGAGTACATGGGTTTCCTCTTGGAGATGTGCGAGCCCATCAGGCACACAAGAAAGGCTGTTGAAGCCGCGCACCTCCTGAAGGTAGACTTCCACCCACCCTACCTGCAGCTCGCGTGCAGGGACGTGGGCAGGGTTGTCGAAGAGGCCGTGAAGAGGGGGCTGAGGGTCTACAGGGGTAAAAAGCACGTTACAGTGACGGACGGTGTCTACAGGGCGAGAATATACCTAGACGCCTGAGAAGGCTAGCTGCATTAAGACTTCCCCCGTAGCCGTGAACACCACTCCAGCCGCTCAAAAACGACGAAGCCTAGACTCAAAGCCCGATGCAGTATCGTCGCGAGTTTCGGAGATATGGTTGGGCATTTTTGCCAAAACTGCGCCTGCGGAGCAGCCTCAGCGGGGCATCCTTTTACTTCCTCCCAGCTCCCGCAACGGATCGTGCGGTGCGCCCCGCCCCGAGAGGGACGACCCATGACCATCCGCAAGGGGCCACTCAGAAAGGTGAAGGGGGCAGATGAGCTAGGCGCGGCCTCACCTCGTCTCCCTGTCCTCGCGAATCAGATCTACGACTTCGCCCACATCTATCTTGTCCAGCACTCTACGCATCTCCCTCAGGCTCTTCTCTAGGCTCATCAGCCTGCGCCTGCGCACCTCCTCTAGGGCCCTCCTCAGGAGCTCGGAGACGTTGATGCCCAGCCGCCTGGCCTCCTCTAGAAGCTCCCTTCTGACCTTAGTGGAGACGGTAATATATCTACCCAAGGCGGACCCTACTTGTGGGGAATTCGTGTCCACCTTTAAAGGCTTTCCGTGCGGAGCGTTTTCGATGGAGTGAATGAGTTCAAAACCGCTCTTGCAACTTATCCCCGGAGCCCGGCTAATTCCTCTGGGTGAACTACCTCTCGCTTCAGATGAACTGCCTGTCCCCGCTGAATACGCCGACCTCCCTGCGCTCTAGGGAGAGGTTCTCCACCTCAGGCGTTGCGTAGACGTTAATCGTCACGGTCACGCCCACGGATTAGAGGTCCTTGTCCGTCTCCACGACAAGGAGATAGCCCGGATGCTGCGGCCGGCTGGGTAGCGTGGGTTGTGTAACCGTGGCGTCCTGGACCGCCGCGAGTTAAAGGGAGAACTCAAACCTTGATCACAGGAGAACTTTTCCCGTGCTCGGGAGATACAGCGGTGACCCGAGCTACGTGGAATAGCTCTGATTTCCAACGAGAAAACCAGGTAATAAATTTATACCGGGTTATTAAAACATAGTCTGGTTAATAATGATAGGCCTGACTGCCGTAGGCAAGGTAGGGAGAAAGTTTGCCCTTTACCTGCCTAAAAGTGTGGTTAAGGCGCTCGGAATAAGGGAGGGGGATAAAGTGCTGATAGCCGTTGAAGGGAATAGCATCGTAGTTAGGGTCGTGAAAGATCCCATAGAACTCGCGTTGCATGGGGAGAAGTTCGCCAGCATAACACCTGAGGATGTTGAGAGGATAAGCTTGGAGTGGCAGAAAAAGTATGAAGATTCTCCTTGATACTTCCTTCCTGCTTCCCACGCTTGGGATTGAGGTTAGAGGTGTTGCAAGCATACTTGAGAGGTTGCGCGGCCACGAGCTCTATTACACCGAGTTGAGTATCCTTGAGGCGACTTGGGTTGCGATTTCTGTTGCTAAGCGGGAGGCGTTCAGCCGAGATATCTTCGAGTCGGGTTTGCAAAGCATTTACTGGAATTACAAGCGAGCTGAGCTTAACCCAGAAATCACCATGAGAGCCCTAGAGCTCTACGAGTCAGGCCACAGGGATCTTATCGACTGCATGCTCTACTCAGTAGCTCTGCACTATGGCATGAGGTTTGCCAGCTTGGACAGGGATCTGAGAAGCTTCGTGAGAAAGGTGGGCCTCGATGATGTCTTCCTGAATAGCGAGTGAGCGTTGCTGGAGTCCCACGTTGTTATGGTTTTGATCCCGCATGCAAATGTTTAGGCTCTGTGCGACCTGTCTTGTACTGTGACCTCTGCTGGAGTCGTAAACGTTATCAACACCTCCTGGCTCTAATTCTCGCCTGTGCAGTGAGGCAACTGTTGAAAGGCTGAGAAGCTACGGTAGCCTTACTCCAGGTCCTGTGCCTCTGGCTTGGAGTGCTTTGTGCGCCGCACAATGGCGTCGAGCTCCGCCATAATAGGGTCTAGTGCGGGCGAAACCTTCTCGTAGAGCTAGCATAGTCGCGAGCCCCCAAGGGTTGGCCTCGCAGTTTTGCAGCGACAAAACAGCGGCTAGAAGTAGAGGTCGCTGTTCTCGAAGGCGACGAGCGCCATCAGCGTCGCCAGGTACGTCAGATCCTCCCGCGTCACCCTACCCCTGGTGAGGAGCTTGACGACCCCGCCCCTCTCGCCCACCCCCCTTGTGCCGAAGTGCCTGTCCGCGACTTCCTCGAGCTCCCCGTACGCGCCCGCGAGAAGAGGCTCCACGAACCTCCTAGGCAGCGGGAAAGCAGGGCTCAGCCCAACAGACTCCCTCCCGTCCCTCGACGCCACGAAGGCAACCTGCACGTCCACAGCAACCCCAGGGAGAGTTAAGATGCCCGCCTCGATCCCGACGCCGAAGTTGCTCCCCTGCACCTGCCCAAGCGCAACCAAGGCCCTCTTCCTAGCGCCGTCCAGGATTTCGCCGAGCCCGATAGGCTGTGGCTTGAGGCCCTCGACCCTGACCCCCACTACCTCCGCCTGCCCGAAAACCTCACGGAATGCTCTCCTCACCCCTCCAAGCTTCGAGGGGTTCAGCGAGCCGACGGCGACGAGCACAGGGAGGGGAGCCCCCGGGGAAATTTAAGCATAACGTAGTAGCTACGGCATTAGCGGGGTCTGAACGTAGATGAGGCTTACCGCGAGGGCTAGCGGCACGACTGTTGCCCACCACCCGTGTCTGAGCCACTCCCTGAGGCTGGGCCTCTGGTAGCCAGCTTTCTCGAGCAGGCCTAGGGCCACGATGTTGGCCGTGCTCCCGATGGGGGTTAGGTTCCCGCCGATGGTTCCGCAGAAGAGGCTGACCCAGTACAGCGGGAAAGAGCTGATGCCGGCAACAGCCAGCGCCTCAACCACGGGAAGGAGCACCGCGACGGCGAGGACGTTATCCATGAAAGCCGACATTAAAGTAGCCGTTGTGGAGTACAGGAGGAGCGTGAGCTCGAATGTGCCTCCAGTCACTGATGAGAATCCTTGGCTGAAGTACTCGATAAATCCGGACGACTCTAGTGCTCCAACAGAGGCAAAGAGCATAGCGAAAAAGATGAGTGTCGGCCAGTCTACTCTCTCACGGAAGGCCTTCATACCCCTGTCGAGGTCGATCATGATGCTCACAGCTGCAGCCATGAGCGGGATGCCTAGCAGAAGCGTGTTTTTCTCGAGGTGCAGGAGCTCCTCGAGCTGGTGATGCAGCGCTAAACCCGTTATAGTCGACAGAAACAGGATCGCGTCCCGCTTGAAGCTCTTCGAGCCCGTAGACTCATCTTGTGGAACAACCCGTTGCTGAGACGCTAGGCCCATGGTGAAGCTGACGATGTAGCTCCTCTGGAAGCGGAACGCCAGGACAGTGAGCACCGCCAGTGCGAGAACGGAGATAGGCGTGGCCCAGCGCAGGAAGTCGCCGAAAGTCAGCCCCCCTCGGAAAGCGACCAGCACTCCAACGGGGTTGCCGATAACAGTCGCACTGCTCCCAATGTTTGTCGCGAAGATGCTTAGAAGGAGCAACGGGACGGGGCTCACACCGGCGAACCTAGAGAGCGGGAGTATGAAGGAAGTCATCACTACTATAGAAGTAACCTCGTCGACGAGGGCGGCCAGGAGCGCCGAAAGCGCGAGAACCGCTAGAATAAGGACGACACCGTTGCCCTTCGAGGCGTTCAGCGTTATAGACACCAAGCGGTCGAAGAAATGCCTCTCTTCTAGCGTCCCCACGAAGGCCATCATGCCGATTAGGAAGAATATCACGTCCAGGTTCGCAAATCTCAGGAACGATTCAATGTTCAGGGCTCCGAGAGCTAGGAGGAGGGCCACTCCGAGGAAAGCCACGGGCACTCTCCTGTCCCAGAGGAGCAGGGTCGCTGCGATCTCGGCGAAGAACACGCTGATCGCCAGCACGGCCATTTCTGGGAAGCCGGCTAGGTAGGATAGGAGGGCTGCAACCAGCGCTATCACTAGGATGGCGGCGAAGCTCGAAAAGTACCCGCTCCTTGCAGACATCACATTCAGTCAGTTAAACAAAGTAAAAAATATAAGCCTTCCTTTGTTACTTGAGTTAGTACCGGTGGTTCGCATGGAGTCCTCGCAGAGGATACCTCCCTCGGTCGTCCAGACAGCCCGATACTTCCTGAAGGCCGGGGAAGTTGTCACGAGGATAGCCGTCCTCGTTTCCATAGTTGTTGCGATCTTCCTCGCAGTGCACCTTGCACCCATCGCGCTCAGGGGGGCCTTGACTACCCGCGAGGTCCTCGAGAACCTGCTCTTCATCTCCCTCAACCTCCTGTGGGCCGGGTTGACGTCAATCGCCATGGACAAGTGGTACCCCGCCTCTAAGTTCAAGCCGCTCGGGCTGCTCGACCTCCTGGCTGGGGCGTTCACGCTCATCAGCGCGCCACCAGCGGGCATTCTCTTCATCGTCGCCGGCCTGCCCTTCTACATCGCCGCGGAAATGATCTCAGTGTTCAAGATAGAGGAGAAGCTCGTATAATCACACATACACAGACTTTTCACAATTTTGACATTTGATTAGAGCTTTCTAATCTCATATACAACTACAGCGTATACATCGCTACGATATTCACAATGAAACTTTTCTACCTTCCCAACGGCTTCATATAGCTCTCCACGATACAGGTTTCGTTGCTCACTAGGAGGAACTATGAGGACATAATATCCTTGGGAGTCTTCCAGACTCAAGTTGCTTAATGTTAAACCTTCGGGGGAAGTGCACGACGAAACAGATACAAACGCTAAACCGAGGAGACCTCTTATCCGCACTACTTTTCCAACGTATTTTTCTGGGTTTTTTGCAATATCTTCTATACTATCGTACGATGCAACAATTGTTGGTTGTGTAGATGTTTGTTGTGCAGTGTTTCCCTGTGAAGTTGCAGGGGTTACTGTTGATGGTTCTGTAACTGTAATTCTCACAGGTGGAATAGCAATCCAGTTGTATACAACATAGATTGCTACAAGAACAAAAACCAGAATTAAGGACAAGACAACTTTCCCGGCTTTTCCCATCGAGATCTCTGGTGACGAATATTTGGCTTGAGACCTTCGATGAGAAGAAGACTTGACAGGCACCTCAATCGGCTTTTCCTTTATGTCCTCCACAGTTCTTCCTCGTGAAGGATAAGGAAGATAAAACCATTTTCCATCACTAGCTTTGGTTGCTTTCAGAAGAGCTAAACTTGGGCAATTATGGTTCTCTGGTAAGTGGTGTTTAACGCAGAAAGTTCCGCCACAATACTTACACTTCCATGGAATACCGTCAATTTCTTCTCCACAATAATCGCACTTCACGATAAGTACCTCACCGAATGATTTTCTACCAATCCTTATATTAAGGATTTCTATATTTTGTCTCCTTTATCACTTAGAAGAAGCTATGTTTTTAAGTCATTTTGAGTAGAAAACTAGTGTTATGGTAGAAGACAAAGATGGTTTTTATGTTGCTACCAGAATCATAAATCCTATCTTACTTAAATTTCGTCAGTTTATTTCTAAGAAGTATGGATTGCAGGTACTAAAAAATCCGCACAAATATTCCCATGTAGCTGACGTCGAAATATGGCTAAGCATTGAAAGGTTAAGAGACGACCTGGCATTTGACAAGATTAGAACAGAGGAATTCACCAACAGTATTCTTAGGATTATTGCTTCTCATAAAAGCCTTTCACCTCAGGTGTATGCTATAGTGGACGAGATCTTTTACGCCATGCAGGGTTGTCATATTCATCAGCTTACGAAGGAGAGCCCAACACTATTGATCTCTAGTGAGGTGGAAAAATCTTTGTCCAACGAATTGCAAGCAACTGAATGGGGGGTGTGTCCTATATGCTCTAAAAATGGTGATGTTGCAGAGAAACCATTGATGAAGTGCAGATATTGCGGAGAATTATATTGTAAAGATCATATTGAGCCCAGGTTAGTTATGACTTTTAGTGCTTATCAGCTATACATTAAAGAATATCGTGACATAGCTGATGTAATCAAGGAACATTGGAGAAGCGAACGTGGGCATCCCTGTATTAAATATACAGCTATTTTCTGGAAAACATATCATAAATTAGGTGGTAGAGGGAAAATAGTGACGGTTTGAGAATCTAGCTCACATTAATTTTCGTTATCATAGCGTGAAGTAAGAGTGCAACTACGCGGTTCAGCGAGCTATCGATTAGGTGCTTGCAGCACTTGCTCCGCTTTCTCTTCCTCTATTAGCCTCGTGCAGTACTCCTCGTAGCTGAAGACCTTGACCGAGACCGCGAAGCGGAAGCCGCTCGGCTGGCTCACGACGACGGCCTCCCCCCTGTCGAGCGTCTTGATCTCGCTCTCCGCCTCGTCGAGGTAGGGGCTGTGGTTTATGACCATGAGGTAGTCGGGCCTGGTGGGGAGGGAGAGTATCACCTTGGTGAGCGCCTGCCTGACGACCGCCTCCATGAGCTCGCTGGGCATCTGCGTTATGTAGAGCCCCCCGACCTTGTACTTCCTGCCGCGCTTCGCGATAACGGAGAAGATGTTCTCCCTCACCTCCCCCCTCCCGCCGAGGGCCTGGGCTGACAGGTACCTGTGGGCCTCCTCGACCATGATGAGGACCGGGGGGAGCTGGCTCCACCTATCCGGGACCTTCTTCCTCATCTCCTCGTAGCTCCTGAAGATCCTCTCCGCGATGATCGTCGCGAGGAGCTTCTCCTCGCCCTCCGTCGCGAACGGCGTCTCCACGAGGACGACTCTCCCCTTAGCTACCATGGAGAGCACGGCTGAGGCTAGATCGTAGTCGCACTCGCGGCAGAATATGTCGCCGTCGCCGACGAGGTACTTCAGCTTCCTCTTCGTCACGTTGATCGTGTTGACGCCGGCTAGCCTGCCGAGCCTCGCGTAGATGCTCCTGCTGTCCGCGGTGAGGAGCGAGTACACCCAGTCTTCACCGAACTGCTTGTACGCAAGCCAGAGTAGCTCCTCCTGGGGGCCCGAGAACTCACCGGTGAGCGTGAAGTCGTGGGGCTTCAGCCTGCTGATGTCCATCTTCAGGGGGTACGCTGGGATGCTCCTCTCCTCCCCGAGCTCGGGCAGCTCGAGCCTCAGCCTCCCAGGCCTGCTCACCCTCCCGGTGACGAGGAAGAGGTACTCCTCCGAGAAGGGGAGGTGGGCGAGCCCCATCTCCCCCGGCTTCGAGCCCAGCAGGTACTCGCTCTCGCAGTCGAAAATCACGAGGCTGTACTTCCCCTTGTTGTGTAGCACCGAGGCAGCCAGCACCCTGCCGAAGTTGCTCTTCCCGGCGCCGGTACCCCCGACCACGAGGACGTGGTGCGGGATCACCCTGGCTCCGCTGAGCGCTACGACGACGTCCACGGGCTCGTGCCCGAACCTCACGTAGCCTATCGGGAGGTCCCCCGTGTGGAGGCCCAGCTTCTCGAGGACGTCTCTGTCAAGCGACTCGACGGTTGAGAAGATCGCGGGCACGCTCGTGGGGCCGTGAGCCTCCCCGTCCGGGTCGATCTGGGCCACTATAGTGCCTATAGCGGTGTCGTAGAGCCTGAGGTCCCTGTCCCTCAGCTGGACTCGTTCCCCCTTGTCGGCCTTGCTCGTGATCACAGCCACCTCGGCGGCGCTGAGCAGGCTCTCAGGCTTGAAGTCAACCACCTTCACGATGAACGTCCTGCCGGCGTCCTCGATCTTGACCAGCATCCCCCTCTCGACCCTCGCTCCCTCGGCGATCCTGAACCTCACAGTCGTGCCCTCTACCCACGTGACCACACCCAGCTTCAACTCAACCACCCTAGTCTCCTACACCCCATATGAAGCGGCTCTTGAACTCGGAGCCAGCCGCGTCCTCGAGCATGCGCGTCGAGACACCGCTCAGCGAGAGGTCCTCGAGGAGCAGGGACCTGTCCAGGTCGAGCTCGTCCTGCGATATGCGCGACAGCTCGTGCACTATCTTCAGGGGCAGGGGGTAGCCGGGGGAGGAGAAGTCCTGCAGGTACGCCAGCATGCCCGCCACCTCCTCGGCGTCCAGCCTCTCGGCCAGAGCGTACGGCGCGTCGACCCTGAACGGCGGCGCGCCCGGCGAGAGCCTCGCAACCGACACAGCCAGCCCCCCGGGCTGGACGCGCGGGTTCTCGAGGACGGGGTAGTAGACCCAGGGGAGGCCCTTGAAGTACTTCTCAGCCAGGCGGAACAGGTAGCCGAGGAGGCTCTCCCCCGTCGACACGCGGAGCGACGTGGACTTCGGGACCCCGATCACCCTCCAGGTGCGCTTGAGGAGCATCGAGTAGGCCCTAGAGGACCTCGACTCGGGGGTGAAGACTAGGGGCCTGTCGAAGAGGATGAAGGCGGAGGGGTACTCGCGGACGAGCCTGAGCGCGGCCTCGAGCTCCACCTCCGCCAGCCAGCTCCCGGCCTCCTCGAGGTTCTCGAAGAGCTGTATCCTTTTGTAGGGCCCCACCAGCTTCACCCTCTCTACGCCCCTCCAGACGCCCGCGACGACCTTCGCGGAGAGGATCTTGTATGACCCGGCGTCGAAGAGTATTCTAGCCGCCGCGTCGACCGAGACCACGTGGAAGTCGTGGGGCAGCTCGTCTACGACCCTGAACCGGCTCTCGGAGATCGGCGGGCCCCTGATCCTAGCGCCGTGTATTTTCGCGACGGGGTATGGCTTGGCCGGGGTGCCCTCGAGGGTTAGCTGCACGCCCCCGGCTCCGCGCCTGTACATTTCGGAGAGCTTCTCCACGAGGATCTTCACGTCGGGGTCCAGGTAGCCTGACCTTTGCAGCAGAGCCATATTGCCTCACACATACTAGCTTTTTACTTTTTATAATAGGTTTCGAAGGTAACCCCGTTATATTACAAAAAACGGGGGTTGCAACGGTATTTAAGCTGTACAACGGTAACTATTTTCTGTTACCTTGACCCGGCTTGCGTTAGGGAGGATGGTTGCATGAAAATGTTACTGTTAATCTTCTCTGCAACAGTTGCAACAGGTATATATACTGGTAGCGCGCTAGTGTTACCGTAGCAGAGAGCAGTTACAGTGGGCGCGATGGTCGTCACAGTGCACTACGTCGGCTTCCACCCGAACCTCGTGTTCCAGGGGTTCGAGCAGATCAGGCTACGCTACCCCATCGAGAAGGTCTACCTAGTCTACGACGCGAAGCCCGACCGCTACGGCGCCGTCTCCCGCTACAACCTCAAGCGCCTTCAGGAGGCGCTCTCGTTCTTCAAGCCCGTGACCGTGAAGGTGAACCCGCTCAGCTACTCGAGCGTCGCCAGCGTCTTCTACGCCATACTCAGCGTCGAGAAGGGCAAGCAGGTCCTCATAGACATAACCGACATGCCCCCCTACATGGCCTCAGCGGTGACCGTCGTCGCCATGATGTTCGGCAACGCCCGGGTTTACGCGGTCCAGCCCCAGCAGCACGGCGAGTTCATACCCGACCCCGACACCCCGGAGTTCGCGGACTTCATCGCGAGGAAGGACAACCTCCAGCTCGGCGCTCTCTTCGAGGTCGAAGTCCCCTCAAGGCCGCTGGAGCTGATCGAGGACGAGAGGGAGGTCGATATCCTCGTGACGCTGTACACCAAGAACGGCTCCGCCGGCAGCATCGCCCAGCTGATAGAGTGGATGGGCGAGGATCCCAGGAACCCCGTCGTCAAGGCGACGTACAGCAGGATCGTGGCGTCGATGGAGGAGAAGGGGCTGCTGAAGAGGATCCGGGAGGGGCGGAACAGGACGGTGAAGCTCACCGAGCTGGGCACAGCCATAGCTGAAGCCAGGGTCAGGCTTGGGGTAGCGAAGCCACCGCCAGCACCCCCTCTACCCGAGAAGCCCCTAAGCCTACACACCCCTTAACTCTCAGCAGAAATCTCCAGTGAACTCCCTTAGCTTCTACATGCCCAGAATGTACCGCTGAGCATTTAAGGAAACCTATCCAATATAGATACCCTTACCCTCAATTCTTAATGATTTTGATCAAATACTAGGTGGGGGAAGCTTTTCAGTTCTCAACGAAACCTCAAGTCGAACGGCACCATTATACCTTTTTTATAGCTCGACGTTATCACAGCCACGGTTGCCCGGCTACCTTGCGAGCCTGCCCTCCTCACTGCCCTGCACTACTCCATCACCGCCCTTCGAGATTTTCTAGGCAAGCATGATCTTCACGCCGCTCTTCCCACATCCGGCGAGCTCCACTCAATAATCTACCTCTACAGGCATTGACAATGGATCCAGGAACGCGACCTGCAACCTCACGCCGACAGCCCTTACTGAGCTCCTCCATACTCCGCCCACAATCAATTTGAAGGGCTAGCCAGTCCCCTTATTACACTCCAGAAGCCTCCGGCTGACCTAAAGGGCTTAAACAAGTTGCTCACATACAGGAAGGTTTAGTAGCTACTAGGCAACAAGAAGATCCACTGGGAAAACAATCTCTTCGTATTTTTAAATTAATCTACCGCGCTTACCAAGTTTTCGTTTTTAAGATTCCTCAAAGTTTGGATCACTGAACATAGCTTGTTCTGCTAGCATGAATTTGTTCAATTATACTCTTTTTTTTAAAAAGTTACTGATAAATTCTTTATTGAAAAATAATTATGTAGTTTGCGCATTAGACGAAAACTTTTAATTTTAGCACTTCGGTACATGTAAAATAAAGGGTTATGAGCGCAAGGAAAACGTATGTGTTGCCGGCCTTCACTAGCAATATTTACGAGTACTTGGTCGATGAATTAGACGACCTATATGTCTTAGTGACTAGAAGCGACTACCTGAAAGTATCCCTCTCGAAAGCGCTCGTTAATCTGAGAAGCATAATCAAGCAGAGATGGCTGGGCAAAGTCTTCGCCTACATAAGAGACAATTATTTAGTGGTGCTTACGCCTTCGAGCGAGGCTAAAAGCGACCTAGTCCAAATCCTTGCAGAGTACCGGAAAGGTGATATATCTCGGGGATGGGAATTCAGGTCGGTGGCCAACCCCCCAGCTCTTCCGAGACCTTCCTTGGCGCTCAGGAAAACTTCTTCTCTCAAAGCTCTGGGTTTGGAGTTCCACTCCTTCACTACAATTCAACAGCCCTTCAAACCAGTTGTGTACGCAGCTCTTGCGAGAGCTTTACTCCACCACACACTGCTCTCTCTTAGCAGTGAGGGTTGGACGTTGCTAGGTCGAGCCAGAGCTTATACTACGAGGAATTACAGCGACTTCGTCGTGGATCTTCCGAGCCCGGTAGGAGAGTATGTCAGCCTGTATCGTGGCACTGAAATCGCAACGCTACCATTAGAAGTATATGCGTTTGGTAAGCGCTTCCAAAGCTTGGGCCTGTGTATCGATTACGCCGTTATCCTAGAGCCCCTGAAGACCCTCCAAGAGCTGATCGACGAGGGGCTAAAGTACAGCGAGGGAAGTCTCATGATCAAAGGAGAGGAGAGGGACGAGCAGTTCGGCTACACTACTGTGAGGTACGAGACATGGGATATTGATGAGCTCGGGCCGCGCACAGCGAAGGTTTACCGGCTGAGGAAGGTTGAAGGAGGAGCGTGGCAGCCACAACAGGACGAGGTGGAGCTGAAAAACGCGTACCCGCTCCGCCGACCTGAGGTCATAGACAGGATGATAAGGAGCAGGCACGAGCTACGCGAGAGCCTAACCAGCATAGTGAAAAGGGAGAGCTTCTTAGTCACTTCCGAGGGTCACAGGAATGAGAATGCACCGCGCCTTAGGCTAGAGTTCACTGAGAGAATCCGGGAAGCTTTAGCGCAGGCGGTCTCTCGGCATCGCTTCCTCGGAAAACTCGAAGTTACGCTATCCGATGAACCTTTTACAATAGAAATAGGTTTAAACTGAATTACACAAAGTGGTGAGTAGCATGCCTACGGGAGGTAATAGACCATACCTTAAGGGTGGTGAATTACCGGAGGTACTGTTGTCATTCAGGAAAGCGCCCCTAGCTCTGGAGCAGGCAACATATGACCCCTACGAGGGGCTAAGATATTACGGACCATATAGAGCAGCTGACGTGAAAATCCTGCATTTAATGACGGAAGTGGCAGAGCCTCACCGCCTTTCCGTTGTACTTGAAAATCTCGAGGAGCAGATTCGGAGTTTTCTGGAAGAACTCTTGGAGAAGGATAAAGCTAAAGTTAAAATAGAGCGAGAAAAGTTCAGTGATTTCCTGAGTATCGCCTCGGAGAGCGCAAACAATAGGAGAGAATTTATGAAGAAGATAGAGGACATTACTAAGAAATATAAAGAATATATCGTGCTAACGTACCTGCCACGCTACGCGCTCCGAGAAGAAGTTAGAAGTAGAGTCTACGCGAGGGTGAAAGCTCTAGGTCTGCAGAAAGGCTTCATATCTCAGTTTTACTCGGAGAGGCTCGCTGGTATGCTTCGTAGCTTTTCTAGGAACGAGGATACGTGGAGTGTGAAAGCGAAGGTGAGGAATCTGTCCTTGAACATTCTGGCTAAGGCCGGGGGCATTCCTTGGGCGCTGTACAACAAGCTAGAGTACGATATCGTAGTGGGCATGAGCTGGAGCATTCGAAGAGAGAGGATTTCTTCCACCGGTCCCACCACCAGAATCTACGGAGTAGTCCACACGTTCAGCAATGCGGGTGTTTTCGAGACCTTTAGGGCGTTTGCATGCAGACCTAAAGAGGAGGCCCTGACCGAGGCTATCCAGAAGAGCCTAGACAAAATAAGCGAGGATAGACCGAATAGCGGGGGAAAGGTACTGATCATGACCAGGGAGCGTTTGAAGAAGAAGTTCCTTAAGAGACTATCAGAGCACCTTAAAACACAACACGGGTACGACCTCGACGTGGTTGGCGTCTTCGCCCACACACCAATAAGGATGTACGACCCGAGAGATAAAGTGCTTCTCGCCCCAAGTGGGCTGTACTTTATGGAGTCTGACCGAGTTGCTTACCTCATCACGACGGGAAAGCGGGAAAAGGCGAAGTACACCGGTATAGGCGTCCCGAGACCTGTGAAGGTAGAGGTACTCTATCACTCTGATCAAGCGGATATGACGTTAAAGCGAGCGCTGGTGGCGGCTCACGCTCTAACGGCAATGAACTGGAGAAGCTTCTGGGGCTCTCTGAGGCTACCCGTGCCCGTGCACTACGCTTTGCTCGTGGCGCAGACCCTACGTGCAATGGATAACGAAGACTTGGAGAATGCATTTGAGATAGACGGCTATCTTTACAAGCCGAAAAATTACGTGGATAAACCATGGTTCCTGTGAAGCTGAGGAAGCCCACACCGGTTCCCCTATACCTGGAGCTTAAAGACATGCTAGCCACGCTGGACAGCTTGAGGGAAGAGGGGCTGTGGTCTTCGAGGCAGTCGGGCAGCGCTCCCGACATCGGCCTGTCCTCGGTCGTGCTCTGGCTGACCTACGATGCTCACGTTAAGCTCGGTTTGAGGGGGCACGCGGACGCGTCGCTGAAAAGGCTCAAGAGCGAGCTAATGCTCAAGCTGGGTGAAGAGGTGGGGGCGCTCAGCGATATTCACAGGCTTAGTACTCTGGAAGTGTTGCAGTGCGCAGTCACCGTGCTGGGGCTCTGGAGGGGGGATGCAGACGACTTAGCCTCAAAGCTTGGTCGTAGATTTAGCGATGAGTGGAGAAACCTCCAGAGTATTATGGGCAGATACACACCCTACGAGCACTCGGCACTATCGCTTTTAGTGCTAGTTGCCCTCTACTTGAACAGGCGCGGTCGCGCTCTTGAAGGTTTAAAAGACGTGCTAGAGTCTTACATAAACTCCATCGCAAAGTCTCAGAGACCTGACCTGTTCGCTGACACCTTTGCACTTTACTGGTTAACGGAGGTTTTACGCGAGCTCGCCAACCTTGAGGAGTATCAGGGACACGTTAGAGACAGCTTGAGTATGCTTGAAGGCTTCATCCGGTTACATACTCGGGGGTCTGGAAAGGGAGAGGAGGTTTTGGAGAAGCTACCACTAGACAAAGTTCTGTGGCTATACCTCGCGGTGGAGAACCTGGCGGAAGTTGAAGAGAAGCTCCGGTCATCAATCGACCAAGAGTTAAGAGCTCTTAACGTTTGCCTTATTAAGCATATCACAGCCAATGGGCTAATCGAGTGGAAGGAGTCGGCGTACGGTAGGATTCTCCGTGCCCAAAGGGATATGCGTTATATTCCTCTCGGAGAGGAGAGACTGGACACTGACCTAGCCACACTCGGTCTCTTGATAGCTGCTTATACCAGAATGAGCAGGTACATTGTAACCTATGTTACAGAGTACGACTTGAGAGAATTAAGCAAGCTTGAAAAGCGTGCGTTCTTCCTTGGTGTAACTCTCACTGCACTAGGAAGTTTCGCTATGTTTTCATCTTTATTGGCGATGGTATTTCCCAGCCTGTTACTGTCCCTGATTCAGTTACAAGCAGTTGAGATTCCATACCTTCACTTGAACATCCTCCAATTTTTCTCGATTATCTTCCTTATTTCTTCGGCTTGGGGAGTAAATATCCTGTACATGTTGCAACGCCAAGAAGTAAAGACGCCTAAAGATCTGTGGCATGCACTCGAAAGAGCGGTGAACTTTGTCCAACAACTCAAGGAACTTTCAAGCTAAGCATTGTTTTTAAACATGAATTTGGGCTCCGAGTCTGTTAGTTAGACTGAGTGAGCTAAGCGGATTAAGTCTGTCGTAAAAATTCTGGCGGATTTAGGTGACACCAGCAGAAAGCTCTGTGTATGTGTACTCTTACAATAGGTAATTAAAAGTACAGTGCTTCCATAGCGCTGAGACCCCCTAGTGCTCTTTCGCTAGCTCCTCGCATAGAAGCCATGGATTGTGCACCTCATGTGTTCAAGAGGGTCAGCTAGGTTGCAAAGCCCTACACGTAGAGGTAAAACAGCCCGATTAGCGCTTTCCTGAACTCCTCATTAAAACCGCTCTCAAGCGACTGAGCGAGCTCGCCCCATAATCTCGCCATTAAGGCGAAGCCCCTTCTTTCAAGTTCCTCTTGCACGAGCCCTGTGAGCCTCCTAGCTAGAGCGGCATTATTCTTCAAGTAGGTTTGGTATACTATCTCAACGAATGTTGTTGGTGCGGTTACCGTAGCGACAATCGCTTCGAGAGCTTCCAGTGCTGAAAGTCCTTTTAAGTAGGGCTCAAGTTCGCCAATGTCGAGAACCTCCTTAAGCCGCAGTAGCAGCATGTTCACATTGCTTTTCCTAACTACCCCCAAGATGTCCGCGAAGATTTCATGCTCCCAAGACATCAGGTTATCCCAAACCCCTTCCTCACTAGCTTCTCCATATAGAACACGGAGCGCAAATGCAAGAAGGTCTGGCGCGCTGTACGTAAGGGCTAAGCGCCTATTCTCCATGAACACCTCTATCACCTTGTCTCTCGCTTTCTCTGCGTCGCAGGCCAGAATGAGGGCTAAAAGCATTGCGCGGGCTCTAGAATTTCTGATGAGGAAGTCATGTTTCCAGTACTGTTCGAGCGCTTCTTCGGGTTTACCCTCCAAGAGGAACGATGCAGCGTACTCCGCGGTGATTGCTTCGCTAACTTCTTCGTCGAGATTGATGAAGCTCCTACTCAGCGCAAGCTCCCAGTTCTCCCTGAGCTCCCGGATGACGTCCTCCCTCTTTCGGCCGGCCAGAAGCATCGCCCTGGCGCGGAGCGAGCGTGAAAGCGCAAGCTTTGAGGGCCCCAGCTTCTCGGCGGCCCTGCAGGCCTCATCCGCGAGCCTCAGCGCCTTCTCAGCGTCGACGCCCAGCTCGACGAGAGCCACCCTGAAAAGCACAGCAAGCTTCAACTCCTCCAGCAACAACTCAGCGGCCTCCTCCGGCACCATAAAGGGGTAGACAATCTTCAGTAGCGGCTTCAAACCATCCGCGAGCTCTGTATTGCTGAGCCACTCCAGTCGCTCGAGGGCTCTGCGCGCCTCCCGAGCCCACTTTAGCGCTTCCCAGGCGGAGCCTACTATACTGAGGGCATCCGCCAGCCTAGCTCCCAGCAGGGCCCTCGCGTGAAGGCCGACAGCGTCTTCTTCTAGTCCCATTAGGAAGGCTTCAACCCTCTCAACCCACTCCTTAAACCCCCCGCCCCGTGCCCTCCGTGCGAGATAGTCTGCCTCCTCGTAAAGTGTGCGCACAAGCACGTCGAGCTTGTCTAATCTCCCAGCTCCTTGCTCTATGATCCGTAAGAGCCCCGAAGCCAGCACAGGTTCCCGTTTTGTCGCGCTATGCGCTACGGCTACTGCCTCGAGCGGCCGACCCTTCCATACGAGTTCCCCCACAAACTTAACGAGAGCCTCCTCTACGCGAGTCAAAACAGGGCTCACCACCAGCAGCGGTATCGCGTTAATCGAAAACCTTGTCATGATGACCGCCTCGTCAGGGCACCCCTCAAGCTCCCCTCTTGAAACAGTTAGCGCGCCGAGAGAAACTACGAGATTGAGATCAGAGTACCTTCTTTCCTTTACAGCTCGTTGGTATATGCTCTTTAAGACTTGGCAGGGGTTAATAGTGTCCCTGAAGGCGGGAGTAGTCTCGACAAGGAACTCTCTGACCGATCGTGGCACCTCGTCCCTGACGGTGAGCCACTCCTTGAGCCCCTCGGGGAGGCCAACCTCTCTCAGGAAGGGCTCCGCCGGGAGGGGCGTGTGGGCGAGGCCCACTAGGGCTACGAAGTGGTAGCTGTTTTCCTTCGCGAGCTCTCTGAACTCCGGATCGCTAGTGAGTGCCTTGAAGAGCACTTTGAGGGGATCTTCCCCACTGCACCTGCCCTCGAAGCTCGCACGCCTCATTGCATCTTTAACCTCCTTTACTCTCTCCTCCATTTCCCTTACTACTTCTAAAATCTCCCTGCTGGCTAGCCCCTCCTCCGCCAGTTTTTGGAGCCTCTCGGAGAGCCCGCCACTAGCTATACCCCAGATCACGCCCTCGACTGTGTTCTCCTTTGGCTGGGAGAGCCACTCTCTGATGAACCTCTTCTCCTCATCCGACAAATACTCGAGCGGGTCCTCTAAGCACTTGACCACGTAGCTCCCGTCAGCCCCTCTTTTCAGAACAGGAAAGCGCTCCAGCCACTTCGGAGGAAGTGGGCCCAGCTCTGCGCGGGCAACGAAAGGAATAGCGATCTTCTGAAAGAGGTCGAGGTTTCCCCTGAGCACATACCTGTAGATGAAGTTGATGATAAACGCCTCGGCGCTCCCAGCCCCCGCCTCGAGCGCGTCCCGAACAGCTTTCTCGTCGCATCTCCCTGCCTCACGAAGCCACTCACCAGCGTACCTAGCCCCGAGCGTGTAGCCGCCCTCATATCTTGCAACGACCTCCCTGGCGATGCTCTCGTATACCTCTTCGCCGCAAGCCCCTCTGCTGTAGTCGCGCACGATGCCTGCCAGGAAGTTCTCCTGCTTGAGGTTGACCTCGAGCACGTAGGCTCTCTCGAGCCTGTCCTTGACCCGCTCGTAGAGGTCGTCAGGGAGCACAACCACCACCGAGATCCTGCCACCCTGTCCTCTGTGGAGTCTCGCCAGCATCCAGACCGTGAGGCCCACGCCAGGTGACAGTGAGAGCTCGTAGCCCGGCTCGTAGTAGAGCGGCGCTGAGGGGTCGTAGAGCACGGCCAGCCTCCAGGGCGAGCTCTTCGTGGCTTCGTGCAGGCTTTCAGTCACCTCAGCCGCGCTCCTCTCGTCGAGCGTCTCCACCTCGTACACTCTCCAGTGGCCAGTCTCGAGGAGCTTTGCGAGCGCGTACCTGGCCAGCACGGACTTGCCAACGCCCCTCGGCCCCGTGACCACCACGAGCTCCCCGCACTCCAGGGCCTCTAGCAGCTTGCCCGCGTGCTCCATGAAGCGGCCGGAGGTGACGAGCCTGTACTCGTTGTTCCCGACCTTAAAGGTGCCCCGCTCGAGGTCGAAGCCCAAGTCCCTAGGCTTCTTGTACACCCCAGCTAGTGCTTGGAGCTGCCCGAGCTCCCCCTCGATCCCGCCGACCTTCCTCTCGAGCTCCTCGACCCTCTCCTCGAGCTGTCCCAGCCTTTCCTCGAGCTCCTCCCTAAGCTGGTCGATCCTCTGTTTGAAGAGCCCTCTAAGCCTCTGCTCGAGTGCCTCGAGGTCGCCCCCGACCTCCTCCCTGAGCTTCTCGAGCTCCTCCTCGGTGACCACCTCCTGCGTGGCCAGCTTGCGGAGGTTCTCGACGAAGTTTTTGAACTCATCGAGGCTCAGGCCCCACTGGCTGGCAACCTCATCCGCCACCCCCTCAAGCTCCTCCCTCTCCACGAACTCCGCCGCGACGATGGCGGCCTGGATGAGCTCCGCTAAGCGCTTAACGTGCTCCCTCTCCGGCCTGCCACCGCCTGCGCCGATCAGCTCCCTGGCGATCTCAAGGAGGAGGCTTGGGGGGAAGACGAAGCCAACCGCCTGGGCCACGACCACGGGGAAGCCCGGCGGCGATGCCAGCGCTGCGAGCGCGGAGGCAACCGCCGCGCCGCCAGCCGCGGCGTAGAACTCCTCGGCCAGCGGCTCGCTCAGCGAGGAAAGCGCCCTCCTGCCAGCATTTACCAGCGCGCCGCCCAGGCCTAGGCGACCGGGGCTCAGCCCCCTCAAAGCCTCAGCCCCCCTCCTCAGCTCCTCCCAATCCTCTTTTTCGCGGTGCTGGAGGAGCTTTAACGAGACGCCCCTGCCACCGCCCTCAGGCTCCACCTTAAGGGCCTTAAATACGGGGGTGTAGTCTACCTCCGCCTCCCTGGGCGGCTTGAATCCGAGCCCCTCCTTGTGGACCCCGGGCGTGAAGACCAAGGCGACCTTATTCTCCCCGAGCCTCTCGCGTAGCAGGCTGTAGGCTCTGATTGCCTCTATGGTGCTCTCGGGGACCACGATCACCCTCGCGGGGCCAGCCTCCTCGACGTACTCAGCGAGAGTCTTGCCGCCCGCGAAAGGCTCACCGCCTTCGAACTCGAGGAGCTCGACACGGCCCTCCCCCTGTAGCCACTCAAGACCCGTGAGCTTGTAGCTAATGATCTTCGACCCCGGAACCCTCTTGGCGACCTCCAGGTGGGAGGAGCCAGGCCCTGCCAAGATGACTACACTTACGCCTTTCTCGAATAGCTCTTCAACTCTTCTAGCCGTGAGCTCCACCAACTCCCCGTAGCTACGCTCGAGGCTCAAGAACGCTCTAAGAAATGGCGTCTCGAATACTAATAAAAATTTTGTCTTTGTAAGCTAAGCCCCAAGCCTCAGCTACCTCTTGTGGAGCATTACTTCGCTGCGTGGTTGTTTCCTTGCCCGCCTCATATAGCCATAAGCATACACGGGTCGCCCACTTCATGCTTACGGCTATATGAGGTCTTCAGTAGGGACATGCGTCGCTGAACTCTGGAGGCTAATAAGTCAGCGGTGTTTTTTCAGGGTTGCCTTAAAATGTGGCTAAACTTAGCCGAAACCGTTATTACTGCCTACCTTCTGTGGGAGTCGTGTCGATTACTGTAGCCGTCAGCGAGCTCGCGGTGAAAGTGCTGTCGGAGCTCGGCCTTCCAGGTGTCTTCCTCCTCATGGTTCTCGAGAGCGCGCTGGTCCCTATTCCGAGCGAGGTCGTGATGGTTTTCGCTGGCTTCCTCGTCTACAGGGGGCGGTTCGGCCTCCTCGAGTCCGTGGCGGCGGGGAGCCTCGGCAACCTTGTGGGCTCGCTGCTTGCCTACTACCTTGGCCTCAGCGCCGGTAGGGGCTTCCTCCTCAGGTACGGCAGGTACCTTCTCGTAAGCGAGCACCACCTGCTCGCCGCGGAGAGGTTCTTCCAGAGGAGTGGGAGGCTCGCGGTCTTCGTCGGCAGAATGCTCCCCGCGGTCCGCACGGTCATAAGCTTCCCGGCGGGTGTGGCGAGGATGAGCGTGCGCGACTTCACCGTCCTGACGTTCCTCGGGAGCATACCCTGGAACCTTCTCCTCGTCGCGGCGGGCTACTACCTCGGGGAGAACTGGTGGCTCGTTGAAAGCTACGCACCCCTGCTCGACGCCCTGGGCGTGGGTCTCCTGGTGGCCCTCGCGGCGTACTACTTCCTCAGGGTGAGGCGCGTCCCCTTGCCTGAAGCGGGGAGCGGTAGACGCTTATACCCGGGTCGCGCTGAAGTCAGTTAGGTGGCTCCGCTTGCCTCACCCCCTCCCTCTAGCGATAGCCCTGCTGGACGGGGCTGGGATAACAGCCCTCATCTTGACGAGCTACTACATCTACAAGGCTTACAGGATCACGGAGTCAAGGCTCTTCCTCTTCTTCCTCGCGGGCTTCACGCTGCTAGCGCTGAGCGAGCTGGCGCGGGCTGTGCTCATGCTGCTCACGCTCCTACTGCCGAGCCCCTTCTTCCTGCGCTTCTTCCTCAGGCACCTCGTGGGCTCTCTAGGGCAGGTCCTGGAGACGGTGTCCTGGAGCCTGATCGCTCTCGGGTACCTCCTCGAGGGGCGCAGGCCAGGCAACAACAGGGCTGCTGGCCCCGTGCCGGTCGCCCCGCCTCCCCCGAGGCCGGAGCACGTCTTCTCGCTCACGTACGGCCTGAACGCGGTGATCCTCTCATTCATCGTTGTCAGAAACCTGTCGGCTTATGCGAGGAGCGGGAATAGGAGCATCCTCAGGACCCTTCTCGCCTTCGCTCTGATCCTGGCGTCGAACGTGGCTGGGTTGGCTGCGGTTCTCTGGGATGTGGAGGGGCTGTTCATACTCTCGCGCATCCTGTTCGTCGCGGGGCTTCTCGTGTTCCTCGCCTTCATAGCAGGGGTGGCCTCGTCCAGATGAAGGAGAGGAGAACGAGGCTCAAGATACTTCTCGACATAATGGAGACGCTGAACAGGCTTGGTGAGGCCAACGTCTCCCAGCTGATAGTCGAGGTGAACATATCAAGCGACAGGCTTTCAAGGTACTTGGACAGGCTCCTGGAAAAGGGGCTCGCCGAGAAGAGGGTTATCGGGAGGGAGGTGAGGTACCGGCTGACGAGGAAAGGCCATGACTTCCTGGACGAGCTGAAGCGCGTGGTCAAGGTGGTCGAGGCCTTCGGCATAGAGATCTGAAAAATGTACGACTTGTACATGATGCTTTTAAAACAGCGCAACCTGCCACTGCTGACCACCTATGAAAGCAAAACTGCTCACAGCGCTCCTGGTCATCGCACTCGTCTCGACGCTTTCACTGTACCTCTCAGCCCCCTACAATCCGCAGGGATCGGCCTCGCGGCCAGAGGTTAGCGCGGGCGTGTCAGGCTACGTCTACGACAGCGAGGGAAATCCGCTACCCGGAGTCGCGGTCACAGTCTACAACTCCAACGGCGGGGTTGAAGGGACTACAACAACCTCCAGCTCGGGCTTCTTCAGCATAGCTTTGATGCCTGGAACCTACACTCTCAAGCTCTCGAAGCCCGGCTACGTCGATAAGTCACAGACCTTCACCATTTCGACAAGCTCGACAACCCCGGGCTACGTGTACCTCGGGACCATCACCATGAGCAGAGCGGTTGTCGTCTCAGTACCCGTCCAGTCCATCAAGCTGCCGGTGCTGTCCACGGCCAGCTACCAGGTCCAAGTCTCGAACCAGGGCTCGCAGCCCGTCAGCGTTGCGATACTCAAAGCCCTCAGCTGCCCGCTGGACCTCAAGCTAACGAGCGGGTCGTCGGAGGTGCAGTCCCTCATGCTTGACCCGTCCCAGACGGTAACGCTGAACCTGGCTGTGACATCCTACTACACCTCGGGGGCCGTGTGCAACGCTACCCTAACCTTCCAGACTCCCTACTACAACATCACCCGAACCCTAACCGTCACGATCTACCCTGTTGACCTCGGCCTCGTCACCACCCAGGCGTCCTCGATAAAGGTAAGCCCCGGCTCCGTCGTCTCGATACCGCTCCAGGTGTTGAACAAGCTCTCCACAGACTTCACAGCAGAGATCAGCGTCGACCTGCCGCAGGGGTGGAGCGGGAAGGTGCTCAGCAGCCAGGGCGTCGAGATCCAAGCCTTGACGCTCACCCAAGGCTCCTCGGCCTCCCTCACGCTGACGCTGGAAGTCCCGAAGAGCGCAACTGCTGGGAGCTACGCGGTGACCGTTCGCTTAACCGGTAAGAGCCCCTACTTCGAGTACGCGCTACCCCTCACGATAGCGGTGTCTGCGGGTGCTCCTAAGCTGAGGATCGAGGCGCAGAGCCCGCACGTCGACACCTACGCCGGCAAGTCAGGCAAGTTCCCGATAACCCTCTACAACCTCGGGGACAGCGACGCGCTCGTCAACTTCACCGTGGAGGGCTTGCCGTCCGGCTACTCCTGGAGCATGCAGGACTCGCAGGGCAACACGGTGAGCCAGGTGTACATCAAGGCGGGCTCCAGCATCCAACTCGCGCTGGTCGTCGGCGCTCCGGTTGTCGCCGAGCCGACCAACGTGCAGTTCACGCTTGTGGCGTCCACCGCCCAGTCCTCAGACAGTGTTAACCTCAGCCTCGGTGTCCTAGGGCAGTACAAGCTGGCGTTCGTGACCCAGAGCTTCTACCTCGAGACTGTTCCAGGGGCAGACGCCTCCTTCCAGGTGCAGGTCCAGAACTCGGGCATGAGCACTGTGACGAATGTAGCTCTAAAGGTGCTGAACGCCCCTAGCGGCTTCACAGTCTCTGTCACCCCCACGAGCGTCGCTCAGCTTAAGCCGGGTGACACGGCGACGTTCATCCTCTCGATCTCGACCGACTCCACGATCAACACTGGCGACTACTACGTCACCTTCGCGGTCACCGGAGACCAGGTC
Source organism: Infirmifilum sp. NZ (assembly GCF_022693705.1). Classification (NCBI taxonomy): domain Archaea; kingdom Thermoproteati; phylum Thermoproteota; class Thermoprotei; order Thermofilales; family Thermofilaceae; genus Infirmifilum; species Infirmifilum sp. NZ. The sequence continues at coordinate 148,314 of NZ_CP094288.1, read as the reverse complement.
GACGCGATGCAGAGGGATCTGCACGTCTACGTGAAGCCCTCTGGGACGCCGGCCTACCTCATCGGTGCCTTAGTGCTAGTGCTGGTGGTTGCCCTGATTTTAGCGTATAGGAGGTTCGGTAGGAGGTGATTGGTGTGGAATGGGTTGTGGAGACTGAGAATTTGGTGAAGACGTACAGGGATAGGAGCGGCGTCGTGAAGGCGCTGGACGGCGTTAGCGTGAGGGTGCCGCGGGGGGTTTTGTTCGGCCTCTTCGGCCCCAACGGGAGCGGCAAGTCGACTCTCATCTCGATCCTCGTGGGACTGCAGCTACCTGACAGCGGCTCAGCCAGGGTGCTCGGCTTCGACGCGATAAGGGAGTCCGTTGAGATCAGGAAACGCGTGGGGCTGATGCCCGAGAACTACGGTTTCTACGAGAGGATGACGGCCTACGAGAACCTCGAGTACCTGGGCCTCTTGGACGGCATACCTGAGAGCCAGCTTAAGGAGCGGATAATGAGCGTGCTCGAGCTTGTGGGCCTAAAGGAGGCAGCTAACCGGAAGGTCGGAGGCTTCTCCAGGGGCATGATGCAGAGGCTCGCTTTAGCTCAGGCGCTGCTCAAGGACCCAGAGCTCCTGATCCTCGACGAGCCGACGCTCGGCCTTGACCCTCAGGGCGTCCAGATGTTCCGCGAGCTTGTAGGAGAATTGCTCAAGCAGGGTAAGACGATAATAATATCGACGCACCTGCTCCGCGAGATAGGCTACCTCTGCACCCACGCGGCGCTGATAAAGCTTGGCAAGGTCACTGCGCAGGGGAGCATCGAGCAGCTGTCGGAGATCTACAGCAAGGAGAAGGGGTACAGGTGGGAGGTCACGGTGTCCGACAGGCCTGAAGACTTCTTCAGGGCTGTTAAAAGCCTCCCGGGAGTCACCGAGGTCACTCTCTCAAACAACAAGGTCGTCGTCTCAGCCTCGAAGGATGTGAAAGAGGAGATCCTCCAGCTGGCCAGGGGCTTCAAGCTCGAGTCGATAACTCCTCTCACGCCGACATGGGAGGAGCTCTACAGGTTTTTCGAAGGGGGTGGTTGGGAGTGAACAAGGTTTGGGTTATAGCTCGGAAGGAGATTAAGGAGAACTTGACGAGCCTCAGGTACTGGGCGCTCGTGGGCCTCGTGCTAGTGCTGTACATCGTCACCTCTTACCAGAGAGAGTTCGCTATCAGGTTCGCCGGGGGCCCCGCTGGAGAGAGGTTCTTCTTCGGCGTGGGGAACGCGGTCGCGCAGAGCCTGGGTTTGATGGCCCCGATACTGGGCATCGCGCTGGGCTTCGGCGCAATAGCGGGTGAGCGTGAAAAGGGCACCATCAGGATGGTGCTTGCGAGGCCTATATTCAGGGACACGCTGATAAACGGTAAGGTGCTCGCGGGGGTCATTCTGCTGGCTGTGGCAGTGCTCACATCCACCGCTATAGGCATCCCCGTCACAGCCGTGCTCCAGAGGGCGAACCTGACGGCCGACGACTACCTCAGGTTCGCGATGCTGGGGGTAGCGGCGTTCCTCCTCGCCCTCGCGTACTACGCTTTCGCGTTGCTGATCTCCGTTCTTACTAACAGGTCAGGCTACTCGCTGGTCGCAAGCGTCGGGGTGTGGTTCTTCTTCGCCTTCATACTCCCCATGATCGCCGCCTTCGTGGCTTCCGCAGTTCTGGGCCCGCCGCCTGCGATTCCTCAAGGCGCTAACGCAACCGCTATCAGGCAGAACCCGCAGTTCCAGGCGTACCTCAGGCAGTACAACCAGATCTCCAGCACTGTTCAGCTTATCTCGCCGAACAGCCGCTACAGCTCGCTCACCAGCGCGATATTCCAGGCCGTGAGGGGGCGGCAGTCCAACCCGCTCGACGTCGGGGCCCTCTTCGCCCAGCACTGGATAGACTTCGCCGTGCTAATCTCGCTCTTCGTAATCCCCCTCGTACTAGCCTACATCCTGTTCACCAGAACACACGAGGCAAAGTAGCGGCTCTCCAAAATAACATTATTTTTTCTTCTTTAACTTTCAAGGCTTAGTCTAGTCAACAGGCTCTCATTTCAATTTTCTCATATTTTCATGGCAACGAGCCTCACGGAGCCCGTCTGGGCCTTCCCACCTCGCGGAGGGCTAGGAGTTCATCAGGCTTCAGGCTTAAAATCCTCGACCGCTAGAAATATTGGCTTGCCCACATTGGGCGGGATTTTCCGTCCAAAAGGAATATATGCTTGGATCTGCTTCGCAGAGGGCGTGAGGGCGATGCCCCGCCAATATTGAGAACCTTGGGGGTTAGCGAGCTCAACGCTCTGAGGCAGCTTCTGAGGCGCTCGCTGAACGAGAAGCAGGTTCTCCTGCTCAGGGAGATCTCCGAGCACCCTCTAGTGAACGTGACACGGCTTCTGGCAGAGGTTTCGGCGAAGCACGGCCTCCCTGTTTCGACGCTAAAAGGGCACGTGTGGGCGCTCCGCGACTTGGGACTGGTGGTGTACGCCCCGAGGCGCCCTATAAGGCTCACGCCCGCAGGGCGTCTCGTCGTGGAGATACTGGGCTTGAGGGGTGGTGTCGGTGATCCTGAAGTCTAGCAGGGGAGGAGAGCTGTACGTCGAGGACTTCCGGGTGAGGGTTTTCGAGAAGCTCAGGCTCCTGCCGGTGCGCGAGAGGCTCAAGGTGCTGAGGAGAGAGGGATGGAACACCTTCCGCATACCGCTCGACGACGTTTTCCTAGACTTCCTGACAGACAGCGGTGTGAGCGCCGCGAGCACCAGGCAGCTCTCGGACCTGATGGGCATCGGGCTCGAGGACTCTTACGCGGGCAACAGGGCTTTCTACAGGCTCAGGGAGACAATGGAGGAGCTCTTCCCCCACAAGCACCTGATCCTCACCCACCAGGGCCGCGCGGCCGAGAACATAGTCTTCAAGGTCCTGACGGAGGACGGCAGGAAGCCCTACGTGCTGACGAACGTGCACTTCACGACCACCCGCGCGATAGTGGAGGCGGTCTACGGCGGAAGGGTTCTCGAGTTCCCGCACCCGGAGGCCTTCAACGTTGAAAGCGAGTACCCCTTCAAGGCGAACATGGACGTTGCCTCGCTCGAAAACGCGGTACGGGAGCTCGGGCCCGAGAGGATCGCGGCTGTGAGGATGGAGTTCTGCGGCAACCTGCTCGGAGGGCAGCCCTTCTCGATGGATAACTTCGAGGAGGTGCGGGAGGTGTGCGACCGGTACGGCATACCCCTGGTGTCCGACGTGAGCATGCTGGACTGGCAGGTCGCTCTCATGAGGCTCCGTGACCCTAAGTGCGGGGGCATGCACGCGCGCGAGGTCGCCTGGAGGCTTCTGGAGATGACGGACGTGGCCTACGCGAGCGCGAGGAAGGGCTTCTACGTCCGCGGCGGCTTCATCACAACGGGGAACAGCGAGCTCTACGAGAAGATGAGGGTGTGGCAGCCGGTGTTCGAGGGCCACTCTACGTACGGGGGCATGTCGCTGAAGGAGGTGGCGATGCTGATCGACGGCGTCCGCATGGCGCTGGACGACAACCTCCCGCTCTACGAGATCAAGCAGGTCGAGTACCTGGTCAGGGAGCTCGACAGGCTGGGGGTTCCCGTCGTGAAGCCGCCAGGCGGTCTAGGGCTGCACGTCGACGCTAGGCGCTTCCTCCCCCATGTGCCGCTTACCCCGCCGTCCCCGGGCTCCGGCGGCTACCCCGCGGGGGCTCTGTCCGCGGCGGTGTACCTTGTCAGCGGGGTCAGGACGATGGAGAGAGGGCAGGTCTCGATGGACAGGGACCCTGAGACGCGCCAAGAAGTTCCCGTGAAGCTGGACCTCGTCAGGTTCGGGGTACCCAGGAAGACCTACCTGCGGGGCCACCTCGAGTACATCGTGGACAGGGTTTCCTGGCTTTACGAGCACCGCGACGTTGTTAAGGGGCTCGTGTGGACATACGAGCCACCGGTCATGAGGTTCTTCGAGGGGACCTTCACCGACGAGGAGGGGTGGAGCGAGGAGCTGGCCAGAGTCTACGAGAGGGAGCTGGGGGATTTTTAGCAGATTTGTTGATGTAGAAATCAACTTATAGCTGAATTTAAAGTATTATACTTGTGATTCAACTCTTCGTGGATAGGGAGGAGGAGCTGAGGTTCCTGGAGGAGAAGTATACGTCCCCGGGGGCCCAGCTTCTCGTGATCTACGGCAGGAGGCGCATCGGGAAAACAGAGCTCCTGCTGAGGTCCGTTAAGGGGAGGAAGCACGTCTACTACCTCGCAGAGAGAACCTCCATTCCCGCTAACATCGCCAAGCTGGCCAGGCGTATGGCCGAGTACCTTGGCCGAGAGAGCTTCGCCAGGATAAGCTTCGCGGACTTCGAGGAGCTCTTCGCGGACTTCCTCGAGTGGAAGCCTAGGGACGAGAGGGTGGTAGTGATAATTGACGAGTTCCCTTACCTCGTGGAGCTCGACCCCGGAGTCCTTTCGCTCTTTCAGAGGGTGTGGGACGAGTACCTCTCACGGAGATCCGATGTGGTGCTCGTTCTCTGCGGCTCTAGCGTGGGGATGATGGAGACCGAGGTGCTCTCCTATAGGAGCCCCCTTTACGGCAGGAGGACGGGGCAGTGGAAGGTGCAGGAGCTGGGAGTACGGCACATCCTCTCATTCGCGCCTGGCTTCAGCCCGGAGGAAGCGGTGAAAGTCTACGGTGCGGTGGGGGGTGTGCCAGCCTACCTTAAGGTGCTGGATCCCTCCGTGGGGTTCATGGAGAACCTGGAGAGGCTCTTCTTCAGGAGGGGGGCAGTGCTGTACGAAGAGGCTGAGAACCTGCTCAGGCAGGAGCTGCGCGAGCCCAGGAGCTACAAGCTAATACTGCAGGCGCTCGCCGAGGGAAGAAGGAGGGTCACCGAGATCAGCTCCGCCACTGGGCTAGACAAAACCGCTGTGAGCAAGTACCTCGACACGCTGGAGCTCCTTGATGTCGTCGGCTACGAGACCCCCGTCCTCGCGGCCCCCAAGACGAGGAAGAGGCTCTACTTCATCAAGGACAACTACTTCAACTTCTGGTTCCGCTACGTCCAGCCCAACCGGGACCTCATCGAGTCCGACCGCGTCGAGGAGGTTCTGGAGATCGTCTCGAGAGACTACGACAACTACATGGGACCCGTATTCGAGCGCGTGGCGAGGAAGTTCATCTACAAGGCCAGCCCAGCTTTCCCCGTCGCCAAAGCCGGAAGGCACTGGTTCACCACCCCCCAGGGTAAAGTGGTGGAAATAGACATCCTCGCACACGACAGCGCTAAAGAGAGGTTCCTGGCCTGCGAGGTGAAATGGAGCAAACTCGGGGCCAAAGACCTGAGGCGGCTGGCTTGGGAGCTTGAAGAGAAGGTGAGGCTCCTCAATTTGAACGCGGAGGTGCAGAAGTGCATAATCGCGAGAGAACTGAGCAAGAGCGAGGCTCCCGAAGGCGTCCTAGTGTTCAACTTAGATGACATCATCGGGAGCGTTTAAGCCTTAGGGAAAAGGCTCCCCCTCGTCCGGAGCCAGGCAGGCTGAAAAGCTATGCACACAGGGTTATTCAAGGCACCTGGCTCCAACCGCCTAGATGAACGCAACGTGCTTTTAACGGAGAACCCTAAGCACGGTTCATTTATTTGTGTATTAAACATTGAAGGCGCGGTCCCCCTTTGTCTGAGACTTCGACGGGGTTATCGCACAGACCCCGCACAAGGAAGCGTGGGGCCTTGCCTGCGAAAAGTGGGGGGTGAAGGGATTCACCGATGAATTCTATGCACTATATGCTTCGCGAAAGCCGCGGCTGGAGAGCGCGAGGAACATCCTCAAAAGGCTCGCCCCGGAGAAGCTTCTCCTAAGGCACGACTCATGACGCCCCGCTAGGAGCCCTCTGAGCAGTGAAGGGGGCAGATGAGCTAGGCGCGTCCTGACCGGTTTCGGGGAGCAGGTAGCGCACGCTGAGGGCCGCGGACAGTGCGGCTACGCTGGAGACCAGGAAGAGTAGCCTGGGGCTCGTGATGTCCGCTAGGTAGCCCGACGCCATCCCTATCGCTGAGCCGTAGACCGTTGAGAGGACGCCCTCGAAGGCGTAGAACGTTGCCCTCTCCGTCTCGTCGCTGATGTCCATGAGGGCCTTGGAGTACGCCACCCAGAAAAGGGGCCAGACCGGGAATATGAAGAACGCCGCGAAGACCAGGGGGTCTGTGGAGGCGTAGTAGCCCGCGTAGAGCGCCGCCCAGCCCAGCCCCGCTAGGGTGAACATCTGCCTCGTCGATAGCCTGTCGGCCAGCCTGCCGTAGGGTATGGAGGAGAGCCCGGCGAGGACTGTGAGCGAAACGACCGTGGACCACAGCTCGGGCGAGCCCTTCAGGTACTTCAGGAAGTATATGCCTAGGACGCCGCCGCCTATCGCCCCCGGGAGCGTCATGAGAAGCCTGGCCGCGTATAGCCTCCAGAACCTCCTCGGCACCCTGGGGATCCTGAGAATATCCCTGGTCGTGGGCCTCGACGCGCTGTTCTCCTCCGGCACGGTGAGGATGAGGGCGAGCGGGATCAAGTTGAGGGCGGCGTTGAGCCTCAGGAGGTTCCTGAAGCCTATAGCGGAGTACAGCGGCCCAGAGGCGAGGCTGCCCAGGAAGCCGCCGAGGACCCCCGCGGCATTGTACCTGCCCAGGAACTCCCCCCTCCCGTCCCGGAACTTCTCCGCGAGGAGCGCTGAGAAGGCGGAGCCGCCTGCGCTCCCGGTGATCGCCCCAAGCGACTGCACGGCTACAACCTGCTCGATGCTCGTGGCGTAGCTTAGAGCTATGCTGGCGGCTATGCCTGTGCTTGTGGAGAGCACGACGAACGCCTTCCTCTTGCCAGTGGAGTCGGAGATCCTGGCCCACACGAGGGACATCAAGGCTGAGATGGCCGCTGGTAGCTGGCTCCCGATGCTCGTGGCGAGGAAGCTCTTCCCGGCGAGCTCGAATATGAACACCGAGAGGAAGGGGGAGACTATGTTCCCTGCGAGGCTGGACGTGAAGCTGTAGACGAGCAACTTAGCCCTCAGGCTATTGCATAGCCTTTCAAGCACGGAGAGACTCACTCTCCCAGCATATAAATTGTTTAATCACAGCTCCTTCTTATGGCCTCCAATCGTAGTGCATCGCAGGCCTTTTACAAGCACGCTTATAGTCCAGGTAGCTTTTCAACCTTCCGTCCACTCTGCAATAGGATTAATAACTTCAACTCCGTAGAGTTTCCCGATTGTGAGAAAGTGCTTATCAGCTGAGTAAACCTTCTCCACAAATGGTCTCACAGGTAGGAAACACAGAAAATCCCACAGGTGAATTCCAGTCTTCGTACTCATCTCGACAGCTTCACGGAGATGCTCAGCGGTGGTTGGGACTTTCACAACATTTGGATCCTCCAGCAGAGCATGGACGAGCTCTAAAGCCTCGTTGGGTGGTATTCTGATTCCTCGGTATGCCAAGACATGATATATCTCTGCTAACTGGTGCAAGGACATGTATACTTTGAAATCCGGAACCTCCTCTCTAAAGAAGTGTTTAGCTTTTTCATGCATCATTAAAAACTTCTCGAATTCACCTCGAGACTTAAACTTCTCCGCGGAGGGTTTCTTCTTTGCAAGGCTCCACAGCTCAGTGTCAATCATGACCCTAGTCAATGTCCTCGCCCTCGTACTCTGAGTAGTCCTCAGGACCAGCACCCTCCACAGGTCTCAAAAGGATGTCGATGTAAGCGGAGCCTCTCGTACGTGGAGAAGCAAGGTAACTTAAAATAGCTTCAAGGATTACTTCCCTAAGGGTTTTTCCCTCCTCTAATGCTCTCCTCTTTAGTTCGATGTATACATCTTTTGGAAGCTCGAGAGTTGTCTTAACGCGACCCACGTACATAAAACCGTAAAAGAGTATTTATGTATTGCTGTAAAACTCCTTTTTTTACGCAGTAACATACATCGAACTTACCCGACTCTTAGTTCTTGCATTTTTGCATGAAGCTAGAGCTTAACAACGACCTTGACCTGGTCGCGCTCGAACGACTTCTCCATGGCCCTAGGGGCGCTGTCGACTCCGCTGAAGGTCGCCGTCACTAGGGGCTTCACCCTGCCCGTCCTGAGTAGCTCGATCGCCTGCCTGAACTCGTGGAAGGTCCCGCACCTCGTGCCGACGATCCTCAGCTCCTTCACCACGGCCTTCGTTAGGTCGGCTCGGAACACGCCTCCGGGGGTTGACTTCAGATGGATCAGCCCTCTCGGCTTAGCGGCCTCGATAGCTAGGTCTAGCGCATCGGGGCTCCCAGTGGCCTCGAACACCACGTCGAAGCCCCCAGCCGCCCCTTCCCTAGCGTATTCCCCGAGCTCCGCGGTCGTGACCACCTCGAGCCCCAGCGCCTCGAAGTGCCTCGCCTTCGGGCTTCCCTCCCTGACTGCGACAACTGTGTCCCAGAGCCCGCGCGAGGCCAGCACCTGGGCGAGCAGGTAGGCGAGGTTACCGCTTCCCAGAATCAACACCCTGTCCCCCGGCCTGGGCGGGAACTGGGACAGCGCGTTCAGCACGGCCGCTAGCGGCTCTGCGAGCGTGGCGGCCTCTGGGGCTAGGCCTGACGCGTCGTGCAGGGCTGTGAGAGGTGCTGTGAAGTAGTCGGCCATCCCGCCGTCGAAGTCTATGCCCAGTGTTTTCTTGCGGGGGCAGTGCGTGTAGAGCCCGCTCCTGCAGAGCTCGCAATCCCAGCATGGGAAGTTGATCTCGCTGACGACGAGCCTCCCCGCGAGCTCCTCGGGGCCCTCAACCACGACGCCTGCGACCTCGTGCCCGAGCGTGAGGGGCCTCTTGAAAAGGGGGTATGTGCCGGAGTAGAAGGCCTTGTCGGTGCCGCATATGCCCACGGCTTTCGTCTTGACGAGGGCCCAGCCTTTAGGGGGCCTCGGGTCCTCCACCTCCTCGACTCTCAGGTCGCGCGGCCCGTAGAGCCTAGCCGCCTTCACAGCCTGCGTACGTCAAGGATGCTCATATTCTTTGCCCCGGGCAAAGCTTTTATCCCCCGGCTCGAGTAGCGCTTGTGCACGAGTGGGCTTTGGCTGAGGCTGTGACCAGGACCGTCGAGGAGCTCGTCCTGAGCGGGCGGGACGTGAAGAGCGTCGAGGTCGTCCTCGGGGAGCTGCAGGCCGTGGACGAGGAGGTGTTCAGGACAGCGCTGGAGGAGCTCTTGAGCTCCCTCAGGGCTGAGAAGGGGATCAGCGTCGAGAGCTTCACGATCACCAGGGAGAAGGCACTGTTCAGGTGCAACGTGTGCGGAAGCACCTGGACGCTGGACGAGTGGAGCGTGGGGGAGGAGTTCCGGGAGGCGATACACTTTGTCCCCGAGGTCGTGCACTCCCACTACTCCTGCCCCAAGTGCGGCAGCAGGGACTTCGAGATCGTTAAGGGCCGAGGTGTTCAGGTCCGGGTGAGGTAGGTGGAGCTCGACTTCAGGGTGCCGCTCATACGCGAGAGGCTCTCGGGGGTGAAGCTCGTCGTCCCGGTCGCGAGCCCCAAGGGCGGCGTGGGCAAGACGACGATCGCCTCCGCTCTCTCGGTTCTGCTCGCCAGGAGGGGGGTCAGGACAGGCGTGCTGGACCTCGACTTCACGAACCCTACGACCCACATAATGCTCGGAGTCGACGCCGCGGCCGTGATGCCCGAGGAGGAGAAGGGGGTCCTGCCGGTCAGGGTGGAGGAGAACCTCGAGCTCATGGGGGTTGCCTTCTACACGAGGGACAAGCCCCTCCCGCTAAGGGGGCGCTCGGTCGTCGACGCTCTCCGCGAGGTGCTGGCGGTGACCAGGTGGTCTTCCCGGGTGCTCGTGGTCGACTCGCCGCCAGGCCTCTCAGACGCCCTGCTCGAGATGCTGAGGCTCGCGAGGGGCTCGAGGGTCCTCGTAGTCTCGGCGTGCGACAGGCTCAGCCTGGTCTCCACGAAGCGCGTGCTCGAGTTCCTGAGGCAGGAGGGCGTGCCCAGCCTCGGGGTCGTCGCCAACATGTGCGGGGACTGCGCGGAGCTCGAAGCCATCGGCGTGAAGCCCCTCGACTGCGTCCAGCGCTTCGACCAGCTACAGCGCTCGGAGGGGGACAGGGACCTCCTCGCGGAGCTCTTCTCACGAGCCCTGACCGGGACTGTGAGCGAGATCCTGAGGATCCTCGGCTAGCGCCAAGCCCTTTGAAAAATAGGTTTTGTTGTAGACTGAAAATCCACAAGGCTTATAAAGACCCGTGGATTGTAAGTCCACAGGGACTATGGGCATTCTGCTCGAGACGACGCAGGAGTACGTGCAGTCACTCCGCAACCTGAGCCTAGTGGAGCGCGAGGTGAGGCTCCCCTCTGAGCCACCGGACATAGTGGCCGTTGTGGGGGCAAGGAGAGTCGGGAAGACCGTCCTCATGCTTCAGAGGGCCAAGGAGCTGCTCGAGCGAGGGGAGAGGGTGGTCTACGTGTCCATGGACGAGCCCTACTTCAGGAGGCTCGAGGCCAGGAAGTTCGCCGAGCTGGTGAGGGCCGAGTACCGGGAAGGGAGGGTCCACCTGTTCATCGACGAGGTCCAGGAGTGGAGGAACTGGGACTTCAACCTAAGGTGGATGCACGACATGAGAGACTTCTACATCTACGTATCTGGCTCCTCATCCACGCTCCAGTCGTCCGAGATACCCAGCCGGCTGAGGGGAAGGTACGTCTCCACCGTGGTGTTCCCCTTCTCCTTCAGGGAGATCGCCGGGGGGCTAAGTGGGGAGGGCTTCAGGAGCAGGGGTGCTCTCAGGGGCTTGCTGGAGGAGTACATTAGGTGGGGCGGCTTCCCCGAGGTCTGGCTCACGAGGAGCCGGGAAAAGCTCGTCTCGATAGTCGAGACCGTCTTCTACAGGGATATCGTCGAGAGGCAGGGGGTCAGGAACGTACCGGAGTTCAAGGAGGTTTTCTACTACGTGCTATCCCAGTACGCCAACCGGGTCACGTGGCGCTCGCTGAGGAGGCTCCTGAAGGCCGAGGGATTGAGGCTCGACACAAAGACGCTCATAAAGTACGTTCACGCGATACAGCAAGCCTTCCTGATCTTCACCGTCAAGAAGTTCTCGTTCTCGGAGCGGGAGAGAGCTGTCTCGCCGAAGAAGATCTACCTCGTGGACCACTCGCTCGCCACGCTGTTCGAGCAGCCCATGGATCTGGGGAGGAGGCTGGAGAACATAGTCTACCTCCACCTCCTCAGGAGAGCCGGGGACCCCGAGAGGATCTCCTACTACACAGCTAGGACGGGAGAGGAGGTCGACCTGGTCCTGCGTGAACCCGGGGGACCGACCTACGTGTACCAGTGCACCCTGCACGCCGACAAAAGGCACGTCGAGAAAGCCGAGCGCGCCTGCAGAGAGCTGAGGTGCGCGCAGGCGACGGTCGTGGCGCTCGAGATCCCCGAGCAGGCCGCCACCTCCAGGCTAGTCAGAGTGGTCCCCCTCCAGGAGTTCCTCCTCGAGGCGTAGTCCTCGAACCCGATGCTCAGCTCGCCGGCGAACTCGAAGCACCACCTCGCCAAGCCCTCCACTTGCCAGTATCCCGCGATCCTGCCCTCAGCAGCCAGCCGCTCCAGCATCACCCTCCCCCTGTCGTTCACGTTCACTATACAGGCCCGCGCCAAGCCCCCTACCACGTCTTCCACCGAGTTTTACGATGTTTTTGCCTCGGAGGCCTGGACGGGCACAGCCTGTGTGAACGGCCTATAAACCTTCTCACGCGCTTAGCTGTGATAGTCGAGGCGGACAGGGAGGTGTGGGGGAGCGTTGCGAGGTGGCTGGAGCTGACGGGTCTCGCTAAAACGCTCTGGCGCCTAACGCAGCCGAGGCCCCTCAGCAAGGCCTTCTCCACGAGGAACTCAAGGTACATCGCCTCGACCCTTGAGAGGTTGCATGCAGCGGGCCTCGTCAGGGAGGCGGTCGCTGGCGGCACGCGATACGTCTACCTAACGGGGAGGGCGTGCGGCAAGGCTGCCTTGAGGCTTATTCGTTGCGGAGCCGGAGCTGCCTCCGGTGTAGCATCACTGTGGCTATGTGCGTGCATATCCTCGTCTTCCTCACGTAGCCGTAGGCCCTGAAGAAGCAGTCACAGCGGTACCTCGCCTCGCTTACCTACACGTTGTACCACGGGTAGGCGTCGCCGAGCTCGGCTAGCCCCTTGACGAGCCAATGCTCCGCGCCAACCCTCTCGACCTTCCTCGCTAGGAGGCGGTAGGTAGTCCTGTAGAATCACTCAGCGGGCTTGCCCGGGAAAGAGGCTTGCAGCTCGTCCAGCGCGTCGAGCAGGTCACCGCGCTCCTCCGCTACCTTATCACCGCAGCGGCCGTAAAGGGCGCACTTCACCAGCGCCCATGCCAGCCTGCTCTCCTCCCTTATAACCCTCAATCGAGAGCACCCAGAGAGTCTTCTCACTAAGAAAGACGGTGACGCCTGCCGGGTGCGGATTCCTCCTCAGAAAGCTGTACTCCAGCAGCCTCAGGTAGTCCTCCAGCTTAGCTGGTCTGAGCAGGCATGGATACTTCCTTGTTTTGTGCGTTTTCAGTTTCGGCGTTCATTTTCGGCGCAGGGATATAAGGCCGCGCAGCGCAGTACAGCGTTGGCTGAAGCTCAGGGAGGGCTCGGGGCGCAGCGCACTTATACCTTGCGCTCAAACTCTGCCACGTGCACATGCTCGAGCTCATATCGCTTTTCCAGAGAGCGTCCTTCAAGCTCGAGGACAACAGGCTACAGGTCTACGTCGACGGCAGGCTCGCGGCCGAGGTGACCTTCCACGATGAGAAACTCCTCAGAGCGGTTGTGAAGGCGCTCCGAAATCACGGGAAGCTGTAGCTGCAAAACTCCACTCATCGAAACCTCCTGCAACTCCTCTGCCACGCTCTGAGACCCCTAGCCCTAGCAAGTCTAAGCACATCCTCCCTTCCTAGCAGCGAGCCTCACCTATGCGGCAACCCTCCTGGCCCGCGGGCCAGGCTGGCTGGCGTATACCCTTGCGAGCCTCTTCAGGGCCTCGAGGTTGGCGAAGCCGCAGTCCGGCAACGAGTAGCCGAAGTACACGGCGTCTAGCAGGGCTTTCTCCGGCGTGGCGACGAACACGTAGCTCCCAGCCCTCTCCACCCTCTCGTACCCGAAGAACAGGCTGGGCTTCACCCTCCTGTAGACGATCCCAAGGGCCCCGCAGGTGCAGCGCGGCGTGCATCGAAACGTACGAGGGCTCCAACAGCTGCGTGGCGAGCACGAAGTCGTCCCTAGTCAGGCTGATGAAACCCCTTCTAGGCCTCCACGCCCACCCCTTCGCTACGAGGCGGGAAGCGTAAACCTTGGCGTGGTTCTCGGGCACGCCTAGGAGCACCGCCAGCTGGTCTAGGCTGTAGACCAGCCTCCCAGTAGACAGCAGCTTGTCCCTAACCTCGTACAGTTTCAACGTTAAATCGTGGTAACAATTCTGTTACCTGGATTTAACGTTTTCACCCTAGGGGCGGACGGGAAACCTCCGCTCAGACGATAGGCCAGCGTAGCTGGGGTGAGGCCAACGGCAGAGACAACTTCCCGAAGCTTTAGGTTATCGAAGCTAGCCCACAACGGCTACGCGAGGAGGTTCCTCGCGGCCAGCAGCTTCAGGATCTTGAGGGCCTGGGACCTTGACTTCGTCCTGATTAGGACGTGCTCCCCTGCTACGATGAGCTCCACGCCGGGTGGAAGAACCTTCAGCGCCCCGGCCTTAGCCGTGATGACGTAGTAGCCCTCCGGGTCGCGCCTGGCCAGGTAGCTCCTGAACTCCTCAGCCATTCAAAGCCAAGACGACTCCATCGATATTAACCCTTACTGCAGGCCGCGCCTTGCTGAAGCCGGAGCGCGCCTAGGTAAAGCGTTTATAGGTGGTGCTCGCTGAGCTGCACGTGGACGCGGTTAAGGTAGCGGTGCTCTGCTCTCTCCTCGCAGTGTTCGCGTTTCTCGCGTTCACGGCCTTGAAGCGCGAGCACGGGAGAGCACGAGGGGTCAACCATGCTGAGATCCTCGTACTTGTTGACAACACGCCGAACCCCTCGAACCCACGCCTCCTCAACCCCTGGGGGCTGAGCCTCTACGTGGCAACCCCCAGCGCAACCCTGCTCTTCGACACGGGCCCCTCTCCTGACGCCTTGAGGCGCAACGCCGAGGCTCTCGGCGTTAACCTCTCGCGCGTGGACTGCGTGGTCCTCAGCCACGGCCATGGCGACCACACAGGGGGCCTCGAGGCGCTGAGCTGCGGTAAGGTCTACGGGCCGCCCGGCACGCCCGCGAGCATCACAGTAAACGACACCTTGGAGCTGGCGGAAGGCGTCTACGCGCTGAGGCCGCTGTACGGCCCGCCGTGGGAGACAGCGCTCCTCGTGAACGTCGAGGGCTACGGCGGAGTCCTGCTCGTCGGGTGTAGCCACCCCGGGGTGGTGAGCCTAGTCCGGGAGGCTTCCCGCATAGCGAGGGTCAGGCTGGTGGTCGGAGGCTTCCACATGGTGGGTGCTACTCGAAGGGAGTGCGAGTCCGTGGCGACCGAGCTCAGCAGGCTGGGCGTCGAGAGGGTCTGCGCGCTCCACTGCAGCGGGGAGGTGATGCGGGAGGTTCTATCCGAGAGAGGCATGCTTCTCGACGCCCACGTCGGCAGCAGGATTACGGTTTCCTCTAACGGTGTGAGGGTCGAAGAGGTAGGGTCATCCGCTGGTCCTTCAGCGAAAAGTTAATATACTTGTGAGCTATATCACGAAATTGGTGAAAGCGATGCCTGGCTGGTGGGGTCCCTGGCCTGGGAGAGGGCCTTGGTCCTGGCTTCCACCCTGGGAGAGGCCTGGCTGGTGGCTTGGCAGGGGCTGGTGCTGGTGGCTCTGGCCCTACTGGCGGAGCGGATACGTCCCGTACTACTGGGCGCCCCCCTGGTACTCTCTGAGCAGGGAGGATGAGCTGAGGCTGCTCGAGAGCTACAAGAGGGCTCTTGAGGACTACGCAAAGAGGATAGCCGAGGATTACAAGAGGTACATCGAGGAGGAGATCGCTAGAATCGAGGCGCGAATAAAGGAGCTCCAGGCGCAGAAATAAAAAGCATTTTTCTTCTATTCTTTGTTTTTATTCTTCACCTACCTGGAAGCTTCCTCATGTAAAACTCCTCGCCTATGTAGCTCAGCCTCACAACCTCCCCCGAGGCGATGAGCTGCTCCACGAGCTCCATGCCGACGCCTGCCCGCTCAAGATACCTCTCCACTTCAGATCTCCTCATGGGATGCACAGCAAGTATCCCGAGAAGCTCCTCCCGCGGGTTTGCCCCAGACCCGAACTCGCCCTCCGCAAAGCCCAGGAGAAGCCCAACCCTCTCCTCGCCAAGCTTCTCGGAGAAAACCCTGTACGCTCGGAGGACGTCCTGCTCGGGTGGAGGCTCCACCCAGCTTTCAGCGGGGGGCCTCGTCGGGACCGCTATGTAGGCTCTCGACACGCCTAGCCTCCTTACAATGGACGCTATCTCCTCGATCTCATCCATCTGGCCCAACCCTCTCACCAGCATAGTCTCGGAGATAAGCGTCCCCCTGAAGCCCTTTGCGAAGCTCTCCACACCATCGACGACATCGTCGAACCTTAAACTGGGGTGAGGCCTGTTAACTCTCCTCCAGGTCACAGCCCTCGCAGCATCAACCTTAACGGACACGAGG
Organism: Infirmifilum sp. NZ; assembly: GCF_022693705.1. NCBI lineage: Archaea > Thermoproteati > Thermoproteota > Thermoprotei > Thermofilales > Thermofilaceae > Infirmifilum > Infirmifilum sp. NZ. The sequence continues at coordinate 132,600 of NZ_CP094288.1, read as the reverse complement.
TCCGCTTCCTCTAGGTCGCGGCGCACGTCCTCCATCCACAGCAAGGAGGCGTTAGTTAGGACGGCCACCCTGGCCCCAAGCTCTCGTATGCCCCTGACCTCTGCACCTAGGTGAGCGTCGAGGGTTGGCTCGCCGTCCGGCACAAAGGTAACGTAGTCCACCCCAACCCCCCTCAGCTTGTCGCGTACGGCCTCGATGATGCGTTCCGGGTCGTAGAAGGCCCTCCGCGAGACCTCGAGTTTGACTGTGCGTCCAAGCTGGCAGTACACGCATGAGTAGGTGCACGTCTTGGCTGGGATGTTGTTGACCCCGAGGCTCCTCCCAAGCCGCCTCGAGGGGACAGGGCCGAAGACGATCTCGGCTCCGTTTGAAGTCATACAACGTAAACACGCAAGGCCCGCAGTTAAACCTTTTACTCTAAGGCCAAGTCCCTGGCAGCAAAACCAAAATATTCATGTTCAGAAAGAGTGGTGTAACGGCCGATGAGAGTGATTGTTTCTACTATCTGCCCCAATAGGATTCCCTGGAGTTGAGCTGGGATTTTTACATTGAATTGAAGGCGCTACCTGGGACAGCATTCCTGCGTGCCTGTAGGAGTGATATAGCTGACTTCTTCACTGGCAGCATCAGGGCTGAAGGCAGCGATCGGGCTTGGCTTAACCCCCGTGCAACAGCCAGCAGGTACCCGAGGAGATTGCAGACCTATGCCAGCTCGTTGGGGCACTGGGAGAGGTTAAGATGAGCCGGTGGTTGATGCCTCGGCCTCTCACCGTGCTCGTCGTCGCATCTGCAGGCTTACTGAGATTTGAGGTCAGCAAGGGATATTAAGTAATTAAATTAGGTAATACATTGTGAAACACGTTAAAGTGACGAGGAAGTTTCAGGTGACGATACCGAGGGAGGTGCGGGAGCTCCTAGGCATCAGGGTCGGCGACGTGCTGAGGGTGCGAGTTGAGAGCGGTAAAATCGTGCTCGAGCCCTTGAAGCCTGCTCTCGGCGACCCCGTGGAGTACCTCTCCTCCCTCCGGCCGGAGCCCAGCGACATCGACGCCGTCAAGCTCGTTGAGGAGTCGTGGAATGAGGACTGACGCATACATAGACACGAACATCTACGTCAAGGCTGAGGAACTCGAGGTAATCAAGTCAGACACCTATCCAGCTCGTTGAGCCCAGCTACCTCGCACCAGCTGACTCCGAAACCGCATGCTGTCGGACATTGTGATAAAGGCTACCACGCTCTAGCCGCAGCGGCGAAAAACAACCGCTTACACGCTGCAAAGTTTCGGGCTCAACAGGGGCGCCTAGCGATTATGAGTGGGACTCTTTTCACCGCAGTCGTAACGAGAGCCTCCAATTTGACGGCCTCCAAGTACCCTAAGGGGGGAGAATCCTGAAAAAGCTGGAGCCACCTTAGCTGTGTCGTTCTCTGTATGAATGAGGCGCCTTCGAGGAAAACTGCTCCTTGTACAGCTGGATGATGCATATGAAAAACTTTTTATACGTTCTGAAATAGCTGAGGCCGGTGGTCGTTCTAACGGCCGAGACGAAGGCTGTCTACGTTGAAGACCTAGTCAAAGTTTACCCCGGCGGGGTGAGGGCGCTCGACGGCGTTGACCTCGTAGTGGATGAGGGCGAGGTTCACGCGGTTGTCGGTCCCAACGGCGCTGGGAAGACCACGCTCATGAGGATCTTGACGACGCAGATACCTGCTACTTCTGGAACTGCTTTGGTGTATGGCTTCGACGTGCAGAGAGACGGGAAGAGGGTGCGCAGCCTTATAGGCTACGTGCCGCAGGAGTTCTCGGTGTGGACCGACGTCACAGGTTACGAGAACCTCCTCTTCTACGCAAAGATATACGGGATCCCCCGTGACAGGCGCGAGCGGGTTATATGGGACGCCCTCGAGCTGATGGGGCTCAGCGACGCCGCCAAGAGGCTTGTCAGGACATACTCGGGCGGCATGATCAGGAGGCTGGAAATAGCGGCGGCGATGATGGTGAGGCCGAAGATACTCTTCATGGATGAGCCCACGATAGGCCTGGACCCCCGCGCCAGGGAAATTGTCTGGGAGAAGCTGAGGCAGTACAGGTCAGAATACACCGCCACCGTTGTCTTCAACACCCACTACATGGACGAGGCTGAGAGGTTCGCCGGCAGAGTCACGGTGATCAACAGAGGGAGGGTTATTGCCGAGGGGTCCCCGCGCGAGCTCGTGAAGCTGGTTGGAGGAGAGACAGTGAGGCTGAGAATCAAGGGGGAGCTGGACAAAGCCCAGCAGGCGCTGGCGCGGCTTGACGGCGTCCTCGTGCTCTCCGCGAAGCCCGGAGAACTCCTCCTCTCGGCGCCGGACTCCTCAACACAGCTACCCGCTATACTCAAGGCCCTGACGCTTTCAGGTGTGGAGGTGGAGTCCGCGGCCCTGAGCAGACCCTCGCTGGAGGACGTGTTCATCAAGCTCACGGGTATGAGCGTCGAGGAGGCTGAGAAAGCCTCCGGGATCCGCGAGGTGGCGAGCATCAGGAAGGCTATCCGGAGGGGTGGCTGATATGCCCCTTCAGCAGCTTCTGGAGCAGACGGTCGCCTTCGTAGAGCTCGAGCTACGCCGGCTGAGGCACGACCCGACAGAAGTCTTCACCCGGGCAGTCCAGCCGGTGCTCTGGCTCACAGTCTTCGGGATAACGATGGAGAAACTTCGAGCAATACCGGCAGGCTCCGTAAACTACATAACTTACATCTCGCCGGGCGTCGTGCTACAGTCCGCAAGCTTCATAGCGCTGGCGTACGGGATCATGCTCGTCTGGGAAAGAGAGTCAGGCATACTGAAGAAGCTCGTGGCCTCACCTGTAGACAGGCTCATCATAGTCCTGGGGCGCTCGATGGCCGGCGCCGTCAGAGCCCTAACGCAGCTCTTCATCGTCCTGGCAGTAGCCCTGCTGATCGGAGCCAGGCTCTCGCTAGACCCGCTCAACGTGTTCTTCGCCACCGTAGTCCTGGTCGTAGGCTGCGCGGGGTTAACCTCACTCTCAATAATCCTCGCGGTGTTCATGAAGACCCGGGAGAGGTTCATGGGCATTCTCCAGGCAATCAGCATGCCCCTCTTCTTCACGAGCAACGCCCTCTACCCCGTGGACATCATGCCCGCACCTATCAAGGCGATCGCGCAGGTCAACCCCCTCACCTACATAATCTCCAGCCTCCGCGACGCCCTCGTTTTCGGCGACATCATGTCAGGCCTCACAGGCCTCCTCGTCACGCTAGTTTTCACAACCATCATGGTAGCGCTCGCGACCGCGTTCCTGCAGAAAATCGTGGAGTAACTTTCTCATCGAACCAGCATCCAACCCCTCAACTACAAAAATCTATAAATATTTGATTAACATTGAACTGGATCCCGTGAGTAGCCTAGAATTTTATTACTTGAAACAGGAGGATCTGGTGAAGATTGGCGTACTTGACATCTCGAAAGCTATAGAGGATGTTGAAGTGGCTTTCAAGGCGCTTGCTGAAGGGAGGATCGTGAATCCACCTAAAACGGTACTCGACTTCTACGAGACAGGAGGTTCCTATAAAGGCCACATAGTCTCGATGCCTGTTCACGCTCTTTCCCCTTACAACGTGGCATGCATCAAGTGGGCCGCGGGCTTCGTAAGAAACCCGCAACGTGGCCTCCCGCACGGGATTGACGTCATAGTGATTAGCGATCTAGAAACAGGAAAGCCCCTAGCGATAATGGACGGAACTCTTATCACCGCGGTTAGAACCGGAGCGGTCAATGCTGTGGCTGCCAAGTACCTTGCGCGGAAGGATTCCGAAATCGCAGGAATAGTCGGGGCTGGGGTTATAGGGAGGACGACTGCCTGGGGTCTTCAGGCAGTACTAGAGCTGTCGGAGCTTAAAATCTACGATATAAAACGTGACAAGGCGGAAGCACTCGCACGCGAGCTAGGACCAGAGGCGAAGCCTGTCTCCAGTGTTCAGGAAGCCGTGTCAGAGAGTGATGTGGTTGTGACTGCCACAACCTCGGAGGAACCCTTTGTCGAGGCAGAATGGCTGAAGAGCGGCGTTCTCTGCATACAGATGGGTAAGCGAGAGATTAAGGAGAAAGCCATAGTTTCCATGAACAAGATAGTTGTTGACAACTGGGAGCAGTACAGGAACTACGACAGAGCGCTGGTCACGAAGTTATATAAGTCCGGGCTTATACCCCGACCCTTTGAACTCCCGCAAATTGTTGCCGGCCAATCACCCGGACGAGAGGGGCAAGGTGAGAGGATACTCTTCGACTCCTTCGGGTTGGCCTGTGAGGATTTGGCGGTAGCCTACAGGTTATACCAGGATGCCGTAAAGGGGGGATTCGAGACAAAACTTGCGCTGTGGGACTACCCCCACTGGGTCTGATTTCTGTGCAGAGAACGGCTGGAGGGGTTTCAGGAACCAAGGGAAATAGCGCTATGATTGTCTGCTTTCAGTGGCTTAGACCCTTGAGGATTTCCCTGATGCTCTCGGCAGAGAAGTAGAGCGGCAGCAGCAGTGCGCCGAGGACCATGTGGGGTGCTATCCCCCATGGGTCGCTGGCTAAGCTCCAGCCCATGGACTCGCCACCGAGGAGCAGAGGGTAGTAGGCACCGAGGATGTCTGCAAGCAGTATTAGCACGTTGAGGATCATTAGCAACACTCCGAGAGCCCAGCTGGCGAAGAGAAAGCCTGTTGCTTTCACGTAGTTCTCCTTGCTGTAGAGGTAGACCGCTCTCGCGAGCATTAATCCCACCAGCATGAGCACCAAACCGGAGAAGGGGTCGGGGAAAGCGTTGGGCACGCACGCATCCAGGACGCTGGCGCACAGCTCAACCGGTTCCCCCAGCCACGGAAGCCACCACGCCACCACCCCGTTGTAGAGCTGTAGCAACCCGTAGAGGAGGTACAGCGCCGCCACAGCTAGGGTGTATGCCCGGCTCCACACGCTTAGCTTCACCGCCCCCTCTCTAAGAACCCCGGCCATAGCACTACACCCCTAAAAGACGGCCCACGGTAAGCACGAGCCAGGCCATGCCGTAGGCCAGCAGGATCTCGTAGGCGACCGTGAACAGCGCCCACTTCGTACCGGCTTCCTGTTTTATCGCCGCGATCGTTGCTAAGCACGGGACGTAGATGAGTATGAAGACCATGTAGGCGTAGACTGTCAGCGGGTCGTGTGTCGAGGCTATGACCGTTGCGATTTCGTCTTCACCGGCGCCGTAGAGTAGTGCTAGCGCGCCGAGCACGATCTCCTTTGCCACGAAGCCGAAGACTGCGGCTACGACGAACCTCCAGTCCCAGCCGAGTGGAGCGAAGATAGGCTGCGCGCCTCTCCCCAGATAGGCGACGATGCTGTCCTCGACATTCTCCGTGAAAGTCAGGTTGGGCGTGAAGACCGCGAGCAGACCGAGAACCAGTATACCGGGGAATATCACCTTGCCCGCCTTTGTGAAGAAGAGCTTAGCCCTGCCCCACGCCTTGGACAGGGCTACGCGCGGCACAGGAATCAGGTACTGGGGTAGTTCTATGATGAAGGATGTCGACTCCCCCCTTAGCAGAGTCTTCCTGAGCACAACCGCCACGAGTAGGGATAGGAGGATGCCGAGCGCGTAAAGGGATAGAAGGACGTCACCCGCCGCGCGCCCCCAAAGGGCTGAGGCGATGGCTGCGAAGAATACAAGCCTCGCCCCGCACAGCATCAGGGGGTTTATGACGATCGCAGCTATCCTATCCTTCTCGTCCGGTATCGTCCTCGTGGAGTACACCGCCGGTACGTTGCACCCGAACCCCAGGATCATGGATATTATAGCCCGGCCGGGGAGGCCGAATTTACCCAGTATCTTATCAGTCAGGAAGGCCGCCCTGGCCATGTACCCGAAGTCTTCAAGCATCGAGAGGGCGAAGAATAGAGCCATTATGAGCGGGACGAAGCTGAGCACGGTCCCCACCCCGTTTAAGACCCCATAGTCGCCGAAGAGCAGGTAGTCGAGCCACGGAACCCCAGTAGCGCCGGAGAGCATCTGAGCCGCCCAAGCGAAGGCGTCTCCGAGGAGGCTGTTGAAGGGCGCTGAGACGTTGAAGGCGAACTGGAACATAATCCACATTATGGCAAAGAATATGGGGATTCCGAACGCGGTGTCTAGGAACGCCTGATCCAGTATATCGGAGACTGTCACCGCTCTAGCCCTTACGACAACTCCTTCAAGGATGCTCTCGATAGCCCTGTAGCGCTCCTCCGCGAAAACAGTCTCGGGGTCCCCCAGCTCCCTCGCAAAATCACCTCTTATCGCATCTATTCTCCTCATAGCTTCATCCCCCACGAGGGCTTTCACTCGGCTGGCTACCTCTTCGTCACCCTCCAGTAGTTTGACAGCAACCCACCTGAGGTTCAGCTCGCTCGGGAGACTGCCGCGCAAGAGCTCCGAGACCCTGCCTATGTACTTCTCCACGCTCGGGCTGTACTCCACGATCTTGCGTGTGGGCTGCTTGGAAGCAGCCAACACCGCCTCACACAGCTCTCTCATCCCCTTCTTCTTCGGAGCAACCGTAGGGACTATGGGAACTCCTAACCTCTCGCTCAACAACCTGATGTCGATTCTCGCGCCTGAAGCCTCTAGCAGGTCCACCTTGTTCAGCGCGACGACGACGTTAGCCCCCAGCTCTAGCAACTGTAGCGTTAGGTACAGGTTCCTCTCGAGATTCGACGCGTCGACGATGTTGACGACCACGTCGGGTTTCTCGTAGATTAGGTAGTCCCTTGCGATCCTCTCCTCGATCGAGTACGCCGTGAGGCTGTACGTCCCCGGGAGGTCTACGATGTAGATCTCAGTGCCGTCGAAGTAGCAGAACCCCTCAGCCTTCTCGACGGTTTTACCCGGCCAGTTACCCACGTGCTGGTGCGAGCCAGTAAGGTTGTTGAACACCACAGACTTCCCCACATTGGGGTTCCCTGCCAGCGCTACCCGAATCCTCTGGCGCTCGGTCACCTACTGCACCACCCCCACGAGTATCTTCATGGCGACTCCTCTGCCGAGAGCTATCCTAGACCCCTTAACGTCCAGAAGAATGGGTCCTGACCCGAAGGTCTTAAGCACCCTGAGTGTAGAGCCAGGCGTGATGCCGAGCTCTAGGAGCCTCGCAACGAGCCCCCTCCCAGCCCTTATATCAATCACTCGCACCTCGCTCCCCTCCAACGCCAGAGTCAGGGGAATCATACCCAACGACCTCTACGAGCACAACCTCCGCCTTCTCCCTTTGAATGGAGACGTTGTAGCCCCTCACTTCGAACTCGATCGGGTCCTTCAGGGGCGCGTTCCTCACCATCTTGACCGTCGTGCCTTTAGAAAGGCCCATCTCCACAAGCCTCCTCTTAAGCCAGGACGGCGCATCCGCGTAGCCTACAACAGTCCCCACTTCTCCAGGCCTCAACTCACTGAGCCTTTTCCTAACCGCAGCCATGTTTAGGCTCACCGAATTTTTTCATTCCTTTTGGTAGCGATATAGGTATCCCTAACGGAGTTAGGGTAAATGTTAGGGTAGCCTAAAATTTTACGATATCAGTTGCCTGAAGCCTATTAAAAGGGAAGGGAGCTAGGCACCAAGCACATCTGCAAGTTTGCCGCGTGCTGACTCAGGGCTTTCGCAAAACCGAGTTCAGGGCATCCTCCACCCTTGTACCCGGCTCACACTTGACAAACTTTATTTTAGCCTCAGCGAGCAAGTCTGCGATCCCCATTCCTGCAACCGGTCCCAATACGACTTCAACGCCCTTCTCAGCCAAAGTATACACGAATATCGGGCCCGCGCCCTGACTGAACTTAGCCGCCTTGTTCTCGATCACCTCGAGTAAGCGGTAGCTCATCCCCTCCTCGTCGATCTCGAGTATCGTGAGTGTAGGGCACCTAGCCAGCTCGCTTGCAACCCTATCGCGGAGGCCCTCGTAACCGACTGTGGCTACGGCGACTCTCAGCATCCCCACACTTCGACCCCTCACCCACAGAATAATGTGCTATAGCTTAAAATTTTACCTTAAGATATCGATGGCATTCGCGGGTAGCCCCCTGACAGCAGGAGCCGCTACATTCAAACGCTACCCACTGGGGGAATAATTTTTAGGCTGACCAAACACTATACACTTGTATGGAGTTCATCACGGAGAGGATGGAGGACTACCTGCGAGCAATATACGAGCTCGAGAAGAGCAAGGGGTACGCGCGAGTGAAGGATATCAGCTGTAAGCTCAGCGTCAAGCCTTCAAGCGCCGTTGAGATGCTGAGGAAGCTCGAGGAAAGAGGCTTGGTGACCCACGAGAAGTACGGTGCCGTGAGGCTGACGGAGCGCGGCAGAGAGCTGGCCGAGGTTGTTGAGAAAAGGTACAACTACATCAGGAGGTTTCTCGAAATGCTCCTGGTCCCCGAGGACGCCGCCCGCAGGGACGCGCACATCCTCGAGCACGGCCTGCACCCCAAAACCATTCTGCAGATAATAAGGTTCGTGGACTTCATAGACAAGCACCGAGATCACCCCCGCTCGATAACAGCCTGGCTCAGAAAATTCGAGAGATACTGTAAAGAAGTCGAGCAAAAAGAGCAGTAGGCGAAAAAGCCAGAGACTCGGTACAGCGCTGCAGGCCCCTCCGCGCCTCACCCCCACCGAGCTCAGCTTAGCCTAAATCCTTTAATGCAACTTAGACAGCGGGATACAATGCCTTAAGGATTCATGACCTTACAGGAACAGGGGTCCGCGCTTAGGTCCCCGAGGGGAGGCGTACAGACTTCGCGGCGGTAGAGGTCCAGCTACTCCGAATGGAGGGTTGCTAAGAAACCTGAGCGCTCTCAATCAGGTACCTGTAGATTGTCCCCCAGATCAGCCCGTCGCTCCTCAGCTTGTTCTCGAAGTTGTTTATCATGGCCCACTCCGTGAACGCCTTCTCGGTTTCGTCGTCCCACCTGCCCGTGACCTCGCCCTTGTAGAAGCCGGCCTTCTTCAGGGCGAGCTGCACCCTCTCGGCAACAGCGCTCTTCTCGACGACGTCGCTCGGGTCTTCGCGCTGGAGCAGCGTCAGCTCCCAGATTCTGAAGATCCTCCTCAGCTCTCGGACCGGCTCCGGGTGGTCGTCGACCCTCAGGTCGACGTACCTGTCGGTGTACCCGCCGTAGCCCTCGCCCTCCCTGACGACAAGTATGGCCGCCGACTGCTTCCCCCTCCTGTCGCCCCCAGCCTTGTCTCCCGCTTCGAGCGCCGCCAGTAGCTTGTCGACGAGCTCGCCCTTCGTCGTCTCAAAGGCCCTGGCCATGGCCTCGACGACCTCCGGCCCAGCAAGTATGTTGCCCTGAGCCGCGAAGAAGTCTCCGACCACGTGCCCAGCATAGGGGTAGCAGTTCTTCCCCGTAAAAGCGGCCGCCTCCCCCCTCGAGTCCACTACGCCGACCTGCCGGTCCTCCCTTCGTGGGTCGTCCTCGAGTAGCATCGCTAAAACCTGCTTAGCCGAGTGCCCCTTCGCCAGCAGGTCGAGCCCGCGAGGCCCATAGGACACGTTTGCCAGAGCCTGGGTGGCTATGGCCCCTACCCGGGCCTTCGCCCAGGGGACTAGAGCGCCGACGGCCACGAACTTCGACGCCACAGCTACGCCGAGGTCCCCCGTCTCGGGGTCAAACCCCACTATCGAGAAAGTTGCAGGTCGAGCACTTGCCGAGTAACGGCTGTGCTTGTGCATGGTGATTACGCTGGGAAAACCGCTTATCAGCCTTTCCGTCCTAAACACGTAAGAATTTTAGCCGAAAGCGCGAACCGAAACAGAAGTCTTCTATCCCCTTTCCTGTTCGGAAAATACAGAGAATTAAGGTGATTTTACCGTCCAGACGATCAAACCTGACGATCAAGGAGGTTCTGGTCAACGCGCTCTCCGGGGAATCTATGGTGCACACACGGTACCTTGTTTTCGTCGATACCTCCGAGAGGGGCTCCCGAAACGTGGCCCGGCTCTTCAAGGCTATAGGCTTTGCCGAGCTCGTGCACACGGGGAACCACTACAGCAACCTCAGAGGCCTAAGGGAGGAGGCCAAGGTCTCAGCCGGCCTCCCCATCGGTCCCGGCAACACGAGCAGGAACCTGGAGATAGGCATCATGGGGGAGACGTTCGAGGTAAACGAGATATACCCAGCGTACATAGCCATAGCGAGGTCACAGGGAGAGAAGGAGGCTGAGAGGTCATTCACGTGGGCGCTGGAGGCTGAGAAGATCCACGCAGAGCTCTACTCGAAGCGAAGGAGTACGTCGACAAAGGCCAGGACATGCCCATAGACGGCAAAGTGTGGATATGCCCCGTGTGTGGCCACACGCACGTCGGCCCTGAGCCCCCGAGAAGTGCCCTGTCTGCGGTGCACCCAGGGAAAAGTATCAAGGCTTCTAAACATCTCCCATTTTTCTCCCCTCCTCACTCCCAGCGGCTTCGCCTCCGGCCCTGAAGCGATTCTTCCCTCAATACGCTTTACTAAGCGAAACGATATATATGCAGTATCTGGATACATAGCGTGCGTGAACACCGGAGGCTGTACACTGGAAGCCCTGATCGAGTTCCTTAAAGCCAGGAGAAGTATAAGGAGGTTTAAGTAGCAGCCACAGCCGCTAAGCCTAATCCTGCAGGCCATCGACACGGCCTGCTTCGCCCCCAGCGCGCGGAACAGTCAGAGTTGTTCATAGTCGTCACAGACCCCGTCGTCAGAGAAAAGCTGGCCCAGGCCAGCCCACCACCTCCCGACCCTGCCAGGCCCAAGCCACTCCTAGAGGCACCACTAGTCGTGATCCTCGCTGTTAATAAGGACGAAGACCCCATGTTCCACAAGTACGACGGCGCGCTTGTAGCGGCTTACTTCATGCTCGCCGCGCACGCATTAGGCCTTGGCACGGTATGGGCGGGCATCGGGACAGAGCAGGAAATCAGCGCCGTGCGCAGAGCTGTAAGCCTACCCGACAGCTACCTTTCAGTGGCGCTCATCCCCGTCGGCTACCCCGATGAGAAGCCGGAGCCCCGGCCGAGAAAGCCCATTGAGGAAATAACGCGCTACAACATCTTCCAAGTTAACGTAGCCTAGAGCCGAAGAAGACATTTTTCTTATGCATCTTCACCTATAACGCAAAGCTAGACAAAGTAAAACGGTAAGTCTATACACAGGAAGCCCAGAGCTCCGGTGGAAGTCCGCGTGACAAAGGTGTATTACGAATGGCTATTAGTAAAGAAAGCATATACGTAATAGTTTTGATACATTCTTGATGCAGGGGAAACTTCTGTTCAGACCCATAAGCATCGGGAAGACGTGGATCAAGAACAGGATCGCGATGGCTCCGATGGGTTTAGTGACGATGGTGAACCCCGATGGGTCTATCAACCGGAGAATCGTGGACTATTATGTCGAACGCGCAAAGGGTGGGGTAGGTCTAATCATTACTGGCCTCACTCGGGTTGAGAACGAGATAGAGGACTTACGCTTGGATGGGCGTCACGTGCTACCAATACTTGACTCAGTCAAGCACGTCTCCCCGATGTCGGAGCTCACAGAGGAGGTTCACCACTACGGCGCCCGCATCTTCGTACAGCTCACAGCCGGTGTTGGACGTGTGGCACCCACGCTCACCCTTCTTTCCGGCTTTAAGCCGGTCTCCGCATCAGAGGTCCCCTGCTACTGGGTTCCCACTCTGAAGACGAGGGCTATGACGAGGGAGGAGATCAAAAAGCTTGTAGAGGCTTTTGGTCGTGCCGCCGAGTACGCGTATCTCGCGGGCTTCGACGGGATCGAGCTACACGGGCACGAGGGATACCTTCTCGACCAGTTCACAAGCTCCATATGGAATAGGAGGGATGACGAGTACGGTGGAAGCCTTGAGAACAGGCTTAGACTCCCTATTGAAATTCTCAACGCGATTAAAGACACTGTTGGCAAAGATTTTCCAGTTGTTTACAGGTTTGGAGTTAAACACTTTTTGAAGGGATACAATAACCCGGGGTTACCTGGGGAGGAGTTCGCGGAAGCTGGGAGAGATATAGAGGAAGGGATCCAGATGGCGAAGATCCTGGAAAAGGCGGGCTTCGACGCGCTACATGTTGACGCCGGATGCTATGACAGCTGGTACATGGCTCACCCTCCCGAGTACCTCCCACACGGATGTTTGGCCGACTTCGCCGGGATGGTGAAGAGAGAGGTCAAGATACCTGTTATAGCGGTTGGTAGGCTGGACGACCCTGTCGTCGCCGAGAAGGTCCTTGAGGAGGGGAAGGCTGACATGGTGGCAATAGGGAGGGGGCTACTAGCTGACCCTTACTGGCCGGCGAAGGTGAGAGCAGGGAGGTACGAGGAGATAAGGCCGTGTATAGGTTGCCACGAGTGCTTGTACAGGATCATCGAGCTGGCCCGTCCCCTCTCCTGCGCCGTAAACCCTGCAACAGGGCGTGAGAGGGAGCTGGAGCTGAAGCCGGCAGCTCATAGGAGGAGGATCGTGGTTTGCGGCGGAGGCGTTGCCGGAATGGAGTTTGCCCGAGTGGCCGCGATCCGTGGGCACGAGGTAATACTGTTCGAGAAGGACTCGGAGCTAGGCGGCCACCTGATCGAGGGGGGTGTTCCCGACTTCAAGTACGATATTCGCAGGCTTAAGCGCTGGTATGAACGGCAACTCGAGAAGCTGGAAGTCGACGTAAACCTCAGGACTGAGGCCACTGTTGACAGGGTTCTGGGGGAAAACCCCGATGTTGTCGTCGTCGCAACGGGGTCTAGGCCTGCTGTTCCGCCTATTCCAGGGGTAGACAAGCCCAACGTGGTTCAAGCCGTTGACCTGCTTCGAGGCCTTAAAGCCGTTAAAGATGATGTCGTGATCGTAGGCGCGGGTCTCGTGGGCGTTGAGACAGCGATCTGGCTCGCGCAATCTGGGAAGAAGGCCACAATCGTCGAAATGCTACCTGCTCCTAACATCAGTGTAAGCCACGCTAACAAGCTGTACCTGATGACCATGCTCAAGTACCTAAAGATCCCCTTGATGCTGAATACCAAGGTTAAAGAGGTTCTCGACGGTCGCGTCGTCGTGGAAACACCTCACGGTGCGCGAGAGATACCTTGCGATAGCGTTGTTCTAGCCACGGGGATGGTCCCCAACAGGGAGCTTTACGACGCTCTCGCAGCCGAGCACCCGAATGTTCATATAATCGGGGACGCGTTAAGCCCCAGGAAGATAAGGGATGCTGTTTGGGATGCTTATTACCTGGCGATCTCGGTGTAGGTGGTGGGTATGCCGGTTGACATGACTACGTGTATCCTCCTCGATACCGTTAAACGGAGGCTGAATTCCAGCGAGAAGTTTAAGAGCGCCGCGCGGGGGTGGACGAGGACAATACTGGTTAAGCTTACGCCCACTCTCCCGGGTCTACCCTACGTCTACAAGACCTTCATAACGATAAGGGACGGCCGCTGCGCCGAGATACGGGCTCTCGAGCCAGAGGAAGAGGAGAAGGCCGACATAACCGTCGAGATGAGCGTCTCCACATTCGACGCGCTCTTAAGGGGAGAGGCCTCGAGCGGCGCGATGGTTCTCAGAGGGCGCGTGAAGATTAAGGGAAAGGTGTTCGAGCTGCTCAAGAGGAGCGCTGTCCTCGAGGAGGTAAACAGAGCCATGCGCGAGCTGATATTCGGGGGTAAGGCTATACCAGAGATGCTTCCCTACCTAAAGAGGGAGTTCACCTTCTAGGGCACCCGGGTGGGAGCATGACAGGTCCCGTTGATGAGAGGCGCCTCGTCGAAGGCCGCGAAGAAACCCTGAGAAAGTGCTACAGAGTATTGGAGGCATACGGGAAGGTCTACGGCGCTGAGAGGTTTGCTGAGTGCAAGAGCTGCCACTGGGTTACCTCGTGCGGCCTCAGGTTCGTAAAGTCGATGTTCATGGTTCTTGAAGAACTGGCCAGCAAGGACCTAAAGTCCAGGGTGCCTTTAACCGCTAACCCACGGCCCCCTCAGACGTCAATACCCCTCGTCGAGAAGCTCGTCGGGAGGTACCTCTACAGCAAGCAGGGGAGGCTGGAGTCCCTGCTTCTGAGGCTAGGGCTCATCGACCCGGACGCTTTCACCTGCACGCCCTACTACATAGGCAACAAGCCCTCATACGGTGACATCCTAGCCTGGGCCGAATCCTCCGCAGTGATATACGCCAACTCCGTGCTGGGCGCTAGAACAAACAGGAACTCCTCAATAGTCGAGCTGCTCTCGGGCGTCACCGGAGAAACCCCGCTTTTCGGACTTCTTTTAGACGAGAACAGGAAAGCCGACTGGCTAGTCGAGGTGAAAACATCGTCTAAGCCAAGCCCCTTCATTCTCGGGAGCTTAATCGGGAAGAGCGTCCTGGACGGGGTCCCATACATAGCGGGTCTGGACAGGTGGGAGTTTGAGGAGTACGAGCTGAAGGACATGGGAGCCGCTATGGCAGTGTGGGGTGCCGTCGGGCTATTTCACGCGGAGGACCTCACTCCCGAGGCTGTGGAAAACGGGAGAAAGATCTTGAGAAGCGATCACAAAGTGCTGAGAGTGGGGGATGAGGAGCTTTCCAAAATGAAGAGAGAAATGGAGGCGAAAGCCGCCCCCGGGAAGCCCGACCTGGCGATAATCGGCTGCCCACACCTGTCCCGAGAGCAGCTCGACTTCTTCGCTAGAGAGCTTTCCGAAGCGGAGCTCAAGACCCGCACGCTACTCCTAGCTGCACCGAAGATAGCCCGAGAGTTCAAATCCACGAAGCTGTACTCCAAGCTCAGGGACGCGGGTGGGGACGTGGATAGCTTCTGCCCTCTCATGCTGACAAACATACCCACCTCGAAGCGGCTAAAAATACTCACAAACTCCGGGAAGCTCAGTTACTACAGCCATGCCGCCTTCATGGATACGCCGCAGCTCCTCTCCTACCTCAGGGGTGAGTAGATATGCCTGAGACGTGCTTCAAAGGCCGGGCAATCCTCCCAGGAGACGTGGATGGAGAGGCCGTTGTCTCCCCTCAAGGCTTCAACATACTCGCAACGTACCAGGAGACAGTGATCAGGCGTAGAAAGCGCGCGATAGGCGGTGACAAGAACAACCCCCACGTATACGGTGTAGACCTCACAGGCAAGATACTGATAATACCCTCCGGAATCGGGTCCACAACCGGCGGCATAATAATCGCCGAAATCGCCCTTCTAGGCGTGGCACCTAAGGCTATCGTCTGCACCCGCGAAGCCGACACCTTGACATCATCAGGAGTAGCCCTGGCCCACGAGTGGTTCGGGAAGAAAATAGCACTCATAGACAAAGTTGGTGACGAGATCTTTCAGCACGTGAAGACCGGCAACCGCGTGAAAGTAACTTCTAAAGGCGAAGTGTGCATCATATAAAATAAAGTTTTTTCTCACTTCGCTAATCACTAAAGCCACCTGCATAGCGTCAGAAATGTCAATAGCTAACTTCGTGACCAGGTTTCACCGGCGTAAAAACACGCGGTCACTTCTTTAAGATCTACTGTACAGCCAGCATGCTACGAGGTGTCCCTTCTCTGCTTCAACTAGGGGCGGCTCCTCGACGCGGCACTTGTCGGTGGCGAAGGGGCACCTCGGGTGGAACCGGCAGCCCTGAGGAGGATTAACAGCGCTGGGCGGCTCTCCGGAGGGTTTGATCTTCGTCCTAGACTTGGCCAGCTTAGGGTCGGGGATAGGTATCGCTGAGAGCAGCATCTGCGTGTAGGGGTGCAGGGGCTTCTCAAATACTGTTGCGGAGTCTGACAACTCGACTATTTTCCCGAGATACATTACCGCTACGCGGTGGCTCATGTAGCGGACCACGGCGAGGTCGTGGGATATGAAGAGGTAGGTGAGGTTGTAGTTTTTCTGGAGGTCTTTGAGGAGGTTGAGGATCTGGGACTGAACGGAGACGTCAAGCGCCGACGTCGGCTCGTCCAGGACGAGAAACTCGGGCTTAACGGCCAGCGCCCTAGCTATGGCTATCCTCTGCCGCTGTCCACCGCTGAACTCGTGAGGGTACCTGTACAGGTGCTCCCCGGAGAGGCCGACCCTCTCGAGGAGCGAAGCCACGTAGTCCTCAAGATCGCCCTCCCCGCCCGAGTTTGTCTCAGTTACGGCTTCAGCTATAATATCGTAAACCATCATTCTCGGGTTCAGGGAGCTGTAGGGATCCTGAAACACTATCTGCACCTTCCTCCTAAACTCCTTCAGTTGCCTGTTCTTGAGCTCGAAGATGTTAACGCCGTCATAGTATATCGAGCCGCTCGTCGGTTCAAGTAGACGTACCGCTAGCCTTCCAACAGTGGTTTTGCCACAGCCCGACTCTCCCACCAGTCCCAGCGTTTCACCCCTGTGGATTGAGAAGCTTATCCCGTCTACCGCCCGAACCCACCCTCTTGTGAACAGGAAGCCTTTAACCGGGAAGTGTTTCTTCAGGTTCTCCACTCTTACGAGCACGCTCACACCCATCACCCCTTGCTATACAGCCAGCATGCTACGAGGTGTTCCTTCTCTGCTTCAACTAGGGGCGGCTCCTCGACGCGGCACTTGTCGGTGGCGAAGGGGCACCTCGGGTGGAACCGGCAGCCCTGAGGAGGATTAACAGCGCTCGGGACGCTGCCAGGTATCGAGTACAGCTTCTCGATGTTTCTGAGGGGGTTCGGGACAGACTTAAGCAGCCCCTGCGTGTAGGGGTGCAGGGGCTTTTCGAAGAGGTCCTCAACGTCTGCGACCTCGACGATTTTCCCGAGGTACATGACAGCAACCCTCTCGGTGTACTCGGCCACCAGCCCAAGGTTGTGTGCTATCAGAAGAAGTGTGGACCTGTACCGCTTTTTCAGGTCCATGACGAGGTCCATGACCTGCGTCTGAATAGTGACGTCCAGAGCCGTTGTGGGCTCGTCGGCTATGAGAAGCTTGGGATTATTCGCGATGGCGGTCGCAATTACGGACCTTTGCTTCAGACCCCCGCTCAGCTCGTGGGGGTAGCTCCTAGCCCTCCTCTCCGGTTCAGGAATTGCGACACTACTGAGGATCTTTAGAGCTTTGATCCAGGCTTCAGCCCACTTGGCCGAGTTGTGGGAAACGATCGTTTCGGCCACGTGAGCCCCTATTGTGAAGAGGGGGTCTAGGGCGCTCATCGGGTCTTGTGCTATGTACGCTACCTTCGAGCCCCGGATTTTGCGCAACTCCTCTTCGGAGAGGCTTAAGATGTCTACGCCGTCGAGCACTATTCTCCCCGAGACGACTCTCCCCGGGGGCGGGATCAACCCCATGATGGCGCGCGCCACCGTTGACTTACCGCACCCCGTCTCGCCCACGAGGGCAAAGCTCTCCCCCTCGTACAGCCTGAGGTCGACTCCGTCGACCGCCCTGGCTACACCTGCGTAGGTGTAGAAGTAGACCCTGAGCCCCTCGATACTCAACAAGGGGTTGCCGCTCATTCTCCTTCCACCTCCCTAAACTCCAGCCGCCTCCTGTACTTCGGGTCGAACACATCCCGCAGGGTGTCCCCTAAAAGGTTCCAGCCCAGCGACACTAGGAATATCATCAAGCCCGGGAAGAACACGTACCACCAGGCCTGCGGGAAGTAAGCTCTCCCGTCAGAGACGAGCCTCCCCCACTCGGGTAGAGGCGGTTGCGCGCCGAGGCCGATAAACGAGAGGGATGATGTCACGATAACCACGCTTCCGAAATCGAGAGTAGCCATGACTATGACCGGTGTTAAGATGTTCGGCAGGAGGTGCCTGATCATGATCTTCAGCGGGCTAAGCCCGAGGGCTTTCGCCGCCTCCACGAACAGCGAGCTCTTCACCTGTATTACCTGCCCCCTAACGAGCCTAACGTAGGAGGGCCACCAGATCAGGGCCACCGCCAGTATCGCTGACCACAGCCCCGCGCCTAGGGTGGCGCTGAATGCTATAGCTAGCACTATGCCTGGGAACGCGAGGAATACGTCCGTGATCCTCATTATCAGTTCGTCGACTGCCCCACCGAAGTAACCCGCCAGCAAGCCAAGCATGATGCCCACGGGGACGGCGACGCCCAGGACTGTGACCGCCGACAACAGCGAGAGGCGTGACCCGTAGAGAACCCTGCTCAGCATGTCGCGCCCGAACTCGTCTGTCCCGAAGGGGTGCGCCAGGGACGGGGGCTGTAGCCTCAGCTGGTTGACCTTCGCGAAGTCTATCAGGATGGGGTCGTAGGGGGTTATGTGGGGCCCAACCACACCAAGAACTATGAACAAGAGCGATAGGACAAGGCCTGCAACACCAGCTGGAGAGCCCATGAGTATGCGGAGGATCAGCTTCCGCTCGCTCCTACGCTGCCCCGCACCCCTCCTTCTTTTAAGGAGCACCAGGCTCATAGCCTCACCCTTGGATCGACGAGCGCGTAGAGGATGTCCACGAGGAAGTTTATCGCCACGTAGATCAGTCCCATGAGGAGGGTGACGCCAACGATAGCCGGGAAGTCGACGTTCGCGATAGCGCTTGTCGCGTAGCTTCCTATCCCTGGCCAGGCGAAGATGGCCTCGACCACAATTGCCCCGCTGAGCAGCCAGCTGAACGTCAGGCCCAGCACGGTGATTATCGGAACGAGGCTGTTCTTCAGTATGTGCTTGAGCATGAGCCACCTCGTCAAACCCCTCATGCGGGCGAAGTCGATGTGCTCAGCGGAGAGCGTATCTAGGATGCTCCCTCTGGTGATCCTCGCTATGAGACCCACCGACGAGAACGCGAGCGTCACCCCGGGGAGTACCATGTGGCTGAGGTTATCCCAGAACGCGGCGAAGTCGCCGCAGAGAAGGCTGTCCAGCGTGTACATGCCTGTAAACACCCTCGGCGGCGGGGTACCCCTGCCTACGGCGGGGAGCACGCCCAAGCTGTGGTAGAAAGCCAGCTGGAGGAGGACGCCCAGCCAGAAGACGGGGAGCGAAGCCCCGCCGATCGAGATCACCCTGACTAAGTGGTCCACCCAGCTGTCGCGCTTGAGGGCAGCCACCATGCCGAGCGGAACCCCCACCGTTACGATCAGCACGAAGGAGAAGACCGCGAGCTCCACCGTCGCCGGGAAGTACGAGGCAATGTCGGCTAAGACTGGCCTCCGGGTTACTGGGGAGACGCCCCAGTCGCCGGTGAAGATGTCCCTGAGGTAGTAGAAGAACTGGACGTACAGCGGCTCCTTGAGGTGGTACTTCTGCGCGAGCTGAGCTATGACGTCTTCCTTCGCCTTCACTCCCCCGGCCCAGAGCCTCGCTGGGTCTGCAGGTATCATCCTCGCGATGACGAACGTGAGGGCAACAACACCCACTACTGTAGGCAGGAACGTGATCAGCCTCCTCAAAATAAAGTACTTGAGATCAGTCATTGAGAAAAACACCCCTTTTAGGGCTCCTACTCGAGCTACCTTCCAGGGCCAACTATCACAACCCAGTCCATGCACTCTATGACCTTCGCGCTTGCCATGTCAACGAGCTGCTGTGCCTGCTCTAAGCTGTACACCTGGGTTACGCGGATGTTGCTAAAGGTGTGTCCACCGTACGTGAGCGGGCCGGCGTAGTCGTCCGGATCAACGTAGTCCGGCCCCCAGGAGATGAGGTTGATGTCGAAGCCGTCCTTACTGATCATCCTGTCGTTGAACACTGGCCGTGAGAGGACCTGGATGTCTATCCGGAAGCCGAGCTGGGACCAGGCGGCCTGCAGAAGCGTCGCCTCGTCCTGGAACTCCTTGTAGCCCTCGGGGACTATTATCGTGAACCTGTACTTCGCCGGGTCGACGCCGGCCTTCTGCAGGAGCTCCCTAGCCTTGTTAAGGTTGTAAGTGTAGTTGATAACGTCGGTGTTCTGGAAGCCGAACATCCCCTTGGGTATTACGCCGTAGGCTTTGAACGCCAGGCCGCCGAGGGCAACCGAGGCTATCTGGTCGTAGGGAGTCGCGTACGCGAGCGCCTGCCTCACCTCGAGCTTGTTGAAGGGCTCCTTGTTCACGTTGGGGACTATGTAGTACAGCCAGAACGTGGGCTGCTCCCTGCTTACAACCCTCCAGGTTCTCCCGCCGTAGTTCAGCGTGACGCCCTGCACTTTGAAGAAGAGGGAGGGGGGTATGTCCAGTATGTCGAGGTCACCCTTCGTGAAGAGCATTATCCTCGATGAATCCTCGGGTATGAGGTGGATCTTGACCCTCTTCACCTTCGGCTTATCACTCCCCCAGTAGTATGGGTTTGCGGCGAGCTCGACGTACTGCCTGTGCTCCCACTTGACGAGGTAGTAGGGGCCGGTCCCGACGGGGTGCTCGTAAACCCAGGGGTTCTGCTCGCCGGGCGTCACGCCGCCGTGAGCCTCGACAACGCGCCTGCTTACTATCGAGGCAGGGGAAGTTGCGAGGACGTTGAGGATCGCGGGGTAAGGCATCTTCATCCTGAGCTTAACTACCCCGGCGACGGGGCCGCTGTAGCCGAAGAATCTGAGGAGCTCATCGTAGGAGCTCACCCTCCTCGTCTCTCCCTTGAAAGTCGTGTAGAGCCCCTTGCTGAGCTCTGCCCTGAAGTCGTCCAAGCTCACGACCTGGGAGTTATCTACGTCAATGAACGTGTCTATCAGCCAGTAGGGGTCCTGGTGCATTGCGACGACTCTCTTGAACGAGTACACGACGTCCTGGGGCTCGAGGGGGTACGTCTTATTCTCGTAGGGATCGTAGAACACGACGTTCCCCCTGATCACGAAGAACCACTCGTTGCCGTCCTCGGTGAAAGCCCAGGCAACCCCCAACGCCGGGACAACGTACTCTGAGTTCTCGCCCTCGTACGTCACGAGCTTGTCGTAAATCTGGTGCATAATCCACCAGTCGAAGCCCCAGTAGCTCACCGCGGGGTCGAGGCTGTGCGGCTCGTCGGTGCCGCCGTAGTTGATGACGTCAGGGTTGGGGGCTCCAGGGTCCTTGCTGAGGTGGTTAAACCTGAACTCCAGTGTGGGGTGGAAGTATATGCCGCTTATCCACTCCCAGTAAGCTCGGGGGGCGATTCCCTGCACAGTCCATATTAGCGGAAGCTCGTAGTTCGTGACCTTCTGGATAGTGTTGTATATGACCTGCCTGAGCGTGCTGTTCGCCTCCTGCCGCCCAGCCAGTATCAGGGCGTCGAGCGTCAAGTTGCTGTACCAGCTAGGTGATATTGAGGAGTATGGGACGAGCTCGCTCTCGTTGAGCCTCTGCGCGCCGTAGAATGCCACGACGAGGTACTTCTTCGAGGAAGGAGGCGCGGTGACGGCTTGGCCCTGGCCAGCCGCCCCGGTCGGGGCGCTTGGGGCGACGGCGGGGGCCTGGGGCTTCTGGAAGGCAAAGTAGAGCACTATGCCAGCGAGAGCTAAAACGGCGACAAGGATGGCCGCTATCGCTTTTGAAATACCCCTGCGCTTGCCCTTATCCACCCCTTTCACCGGTTCTTTGGGGCCAGCAAACAGGGTGTATTTATATAAGCTTTCTCACCGAAAAATCGTCATGTTTTCATGCGAAAGAGTCTTCCCGCACTTTTACCTTAAGGGGGTTGTAAAGCTAGGGGTAGCAGAGATCCCTGTTGCAATTGATACAACGCTCCTTAGGGTGCTATCGTACAAGCCTCTGCGCTTGCTCAGCGTTAGGAGGAGCGTGACGCCCGACCCTCCTGAGAAGTGCAGGGCGTCCCTGGGCGCAGGAACCCCTGTCGACCCCCTGCAGGACGCTGAGGAAGTCGTAAGCGCGCTGGCAGAATCCTACAGCGCGTCCCTCGAAGCGCTCAGGGAAAAAGCGGGGATGTACGCCGAGTACGCGGAGAAGTCGGCGCGCAGCAGAATACTCCGCTTCTTCCTGCTCCCCGCTCCCAGGGACCCGCTCACCCAAGACCCCGCTACCGCTGACCCGAAGTTCAGCCTCGCACTCCTCGCCTACTCCCTCGCAAGGGAGCTCCTGCACGCTGACGACCCCTCCCGCCTCGCTCGCGCGCAGCTACACGTCGAGAGAGCGTTCTGCCACCTGTACAAGTACGCTTTGAGGGGCGGTAAGGTAGCAGTGGTGGACCTCGCGTCCTCCTCGGAAGATCGCCTTTACACGGCCCTAGCCAACACCGATAAGGGCTACAGGGGCTTTGTCGAGCGAGTTCTCCTCAAGCCCTGCCTAGAAAAGGAGCAGTTCAGGCCTGAACCTCCCGAGCGCGGAAGCGATTAGCCGCGAAGCGTTCACAGCGTCCTCGAGCGAGAAAACCTCCGAGGGTGAGTGCGCGTACCTCGTGGGGATTGAAACCACGCCCGACGGCACGCCCTCGCGCGTCAAGTGTATTGTGCTAGCGTCGGTCGTGCCGCCCACAAGCACCTCAAGCTGGTACGGGATTCCCTCCTCCTCGGCTACCCTGACCAGGAACTCCCTGACCTTAGGGTGAGCTATGAGCCCGAGGAAGGACGTGCGCGTCGCGTCCATAACCTTGATCGCCGGCCCCCTCCCCACCCGCACCACGTAGTCCTGCTCACTAACGCCTGCTACGTCGTTCGCGGTGGTGATATCCACAGCTATAGCCATCGTCGGTTTGATCGCGAATGCCGCGACCTGAGCACCCCTGCACCCAACCTCCTCCTGCACCGTAGCGACCGCGTAGACGCTGCAAGGCAGCTTCGACCCGTAAACCCTGCTCAGCGCGTCGATGAGCACCGCCACGCCGATCCTGTCGTCCGCAGCCCTGCTCGCGACGAGCCTCCCATTAAGCCTCTCGGCCGACCTGTCCACGACGGCAACGTCCCCAACCCTTACCCCCATCTTCTCGGCCTCTTCCCGCGAGGAGGCGCCTATGTCGATGAACAGCTCCTTCAACTCCGGCACCTTCTTGGCTTCCTCAGGCGACATCAGGTGCCAGGGCTTCACCCCGACAACCCCCTTAATTTTGCCGCTCCGCGCCTTGACCCAGACCCTGTTCCCGATCAGCGTAGCCGGGTTCACCCCGCCGACAGCCGTAAACCTCAGGAAACCGTTGCTCTCGATGTGAGACACCATGAGCCCTATCTCGTCCATGTGGGCGGCGAGCATCACCTTGCAGTTCTCATCCTCCCCCTTAATCGAGGCGACAACGTTCCCCAGCGAGTCCACCTTGACGGCGTCGGCGTGCGGCTTGAACTTCTCGGCTACGAGCCCCCTAACCTCGTCCTCGAAGCCCGAAACGCCCAGCGCGTCGACCAGCTCCTTGAAGAGCTGAAAAAGCCTCTCGTACTCCGCCTCGCTCATATCGCTTCCACGCAACCTCAAAAGCTGTTAAATCGCTTACGCCCAGCCCGCCGAAGAGTTTACACAGACATCCCCAGGAAGGCGTGTAAACTTTGAAAAAGTAACCACCCGCAGGCGAAGCTCGCGGCAAGCCTTACAGGTGCGTTACGCGGGGGGCCTGTGCCTGAGCCTAGCGTCCTCGATGAGCGCTCTAACCCTCAACGGGTCAGCAACGTCCGCGAGCACCACGCTACCGGCGTAGTGTCCGGGGGCGCTGAGTATAACGGTGCCGTAGTTCAGCACCCTCCCGAATAGCCCCTGAGACACGATCGAGCCCGTGATGCTGTCGAGCCGCACCTCGACCACCCTCCTGCCGATCAAGCCGTACTTGGCGTAGACGCGGAGGTTGGTGAGCAGGTACTCGGTGGAGCGGACCCGCAGGTAAGCCCAGAGGAGGAACAGGAACCCGAGGCCCAAGATCCAGAAGGTGAGCAGGAAGAGAAGTAGGAGAGGCCAGTTCGCCTTTCAGCTCCTCCTCCCGTACCAGAGCGGCTGCTCGCCCTCCAGCAGGTGGAAGTCGGCCGGTAAGACAACCACCCTGCCGTCCACAGGGGAACGCCCACAGATCTCGCGCTGAGCCTCCATAAATGCTTAGCCCCGGAATGCTCACTGCAACGCTCAGGCATCAGTTTTTTACAGCCACACGGGTTAAATGAGCGTGGGCTATAGTCTCGACGAGGCGCTGGAGCGGCTCGAGGCCCTCTCCGACTCCCTCGGCATCCCCAGGATCACCCGCTGCGACGGCCTAGTTCTCTACGCGCTAGCATACACGTACTCCACCCGCAGAAGCAGCGTCCTCGCAGTCGACGCCGGGGCAGGCGTAGGCTACTCCACCCTCTGGATCGCCAAAGCACTCGCCGACGCCGCCGTAAGGGACGGGAGGGTATACGCGGTCGAGTCAAACCCATCCCGGTGCGCCAGGCTCAGCCAAGCCCTCGCCACCCTGAACGCGCCCCTGCAGCTAAAGGCCGTCTGCGGCGACGCCGTTTCGTTCCTTGAGGGGCTGCAGGAGCCCGTCGACATCCTCTTCGTCGACGTCGACAAGCACCTCTACACCCGCACTTGGGAGCTGGCCAGCCCAAAGCTCAGGCCAGGCGGCATAGCACTCTACCACAACGCCCACACGCCCCCAGCCAGGAGAGTACTCCAGCTCGCCAGGGAAGCAGGCTGGGCAGCCACAACCGTCGACACCGACCCCGGCCTCCTCATAGCAATCAAGCCTGAAAAATAGAGCCCAATTTTTTAGTATCACGATCATTAAGATAACGATAATTAGTATAAGGATACTAACATGCGCGGCAGGTTCGTGGACAGGGAGGAGGAGCTCGAGTACCTCGTGAGGCTATACTCACTAGTTATTATCCACCGTGCTCCCATAATTATTTTACCCTAGCTGAATACCTGACTCGTTGAGAACCTTTCGCCGCAGTGGAGAGACCAATCGATGAATGAAGGGTGCTGAGCGACTAGTCACGGGGATCGGAAAGCGAGACTCCAAACAGCTCACGCGCGATCTCCTCTAATACTTCGCGTTTCAGGCGCTCCACCGTCGCGTACTCTTCGATAAGCTTTTCGACGAATTGCCTCGAGAGCGAGCCGCCTTTTCGAGTGTGAGCGAGAAGCTTGAGGGCGAACGAGCGGTAGGCTACACGATTAACACCGATGATGTTGTTCCTGGTGAGCAGCTCGCCGAGCCTCTTGTCAAGCTCCGCCTGCTGATCGAATGCTTCGAGCTTAGACTCATCAACCCTGCTTAAGCCCTCCTCGTACCTCTTCACAGCCCTTTCGATCTCTTCATCGCTGAGCGTGCCGGCACTCTTGAGGGCTAGCTTGTACCGCATAACCATGATGTCCTTTACTGCAAGGTAGCGCCTCTTCCTCTCTTTACCTGAGACGGGTTCCTTGGGCGTTATCTTGATCGGCATAACACTCTAAACTTCGCAAACGATATAAAAATACTCTACGCTCACAGACACCAAGCCTCCAAGGCCATTGGAAAAAGCATGAAGCCAGCAGGTGAAGAGAACAGAATAGGCTTAAGGCCCTGAAAAGTCAGGAACCCCTCCTCAAGGACACACGCTCCCAAGAGAGCCGGCGCTGTCGAAGCCTCACGGGTATTCACCGGAGAGGGGTTTATTTACCACATCCTCGGGTTAGGGCTTATGGACGTCGGCAGGTTCTACCTCCTGCTGCACCCGAGGCCCGCGTACCTGATCGGGAGCGGGCGCTGGGGGGAGGCGGTGAACTTCATGGCCGCGAGCTGGGTGACGCCCATAGCCGAGGAGCCCCCGCTGGTCGGCGTGGCCGTGGGCGTGGAGAGCTACACGTTCGAGCTGATCGAGAGGTACAGGGAGTTCACGGTGAACGTCCTCCCGATGAGCCTCCTCGACAAGCTGTACCTCGCCGGGACCACGAGCGGGAGGGAGCTCGACAAGGCCTCCGCGATAGGCGCGGTGAAGGGCGAGAAGGTCTCAGCCCCCGTCGCCAGGGACGCGGTCGGCGTCCTGGAGTGCAGGGTGGTGGACGAGGTCGAGGCGAGGGACGTGAAGTTCTTCGTAGGCGAGGTGCTCGCCGCCAGGGCAGACGAGAGGCTCTTCAGCGAGAAGACCGGCTGGCGCATCGGCGAGGTCGACATACCGCTACACAACTGGGGCGCGGGCTTCTACGGCGTCGGGAAGTTCAGGCTCGCCAGGAAGAGCGCCTAGCACACCAAGCGAAACACTTTTCCCCTCGAGCAGGTTTAACGCATGCGGTGATGAGCAATCCCGATACCGACGGGTGCGGAGAGCGGCCGTAGCTGAGCCCGCGTGTGCGTTTGAGGCGCAGTCTCGGGGCCTTACCCCTCACTGTACCCCGCATGTGCAGGAGGCGCTGGCGCCTACACGCTATGTTTCTGAGGCGCTCGGAGCTTTCAGCCTGCGCGTAGAGAGCTGAGGTAGAATTCTCCTCGGACAAGCTGAGGATGGCTAGCTAGGGGTCTGCCTGCAACACCTTGGAGAACGGGAGGCTCAGGCGGCCTAGCGGCGTCTCGAGGACGGCGTTGCCCCTTACCTCCATGTGCACCCTGCCTCCCCTCAGCTTCGCCTCGATTATAGCCTGCGCGGCCTGGGCGGCCCTGGCGTACTCCACCTCCACTTGGCTCGAAACGCTCGCGTAGTCCCCGGGCGGCACCTCGAGCGCCGGCGCTGAGCCGCTAGCCGCGTACGCGCCCTCCACGTAGACGTCGTAAGCGATCGACGTCGACCTCGCGGCGACGGGATTCGGGTTCCTGACGGTGAGCACCACCTCTAGCTTGGCACTCCTGAGCCCGACCGACACGACCCTGACGTCACTGACCTCCACCTCGCAGGGCTTCAGCACCTCCACGCCCCCGAGCCTCAGGCCCGTCAAGGCGAACAACCCCAGGACGTATAGCCCGGCTAGGGCGGCGAGCAGGAGAGCCAGCGCAACCGCGACGAGCCTAAGCGCCTTCGAGCGAGGCACGCCGCACCCCACCCCAGAGGCGCGGAACCGGGATATAGGGCTTCCGCGGCTCAAAGCTTTTAATTGCGAAGACGTGTACGCCCCCCTCCCAACGGATCGTCGCGGGGACCGTGAGGCAGGCTCGCAGGCATTATCATTCCTCCTTGATAACCATAACCGTTATTCCTAAGAGCTTTTGAGCCACATTCCTCACTTCCTCGTTGAAATTCTCCGCGTCGAGAGTTAGGAAATACCTTACACCGCAGTTCTTCGATAGGATAAGCGCATATGCTAGGTGCAAAAGATCCTTGACCCTGATAGGAAGCTTAAACGAGAGTTCTATCGATTCCTTGAACAGCCTCGGTATACTTAGATCCTCGAAAATTTGTTCGAAGCTATAAAATTCCTCTGAGTCTAAGAATTGGACATTGAGACGATTTTTAATGAAGTAAATGACCAAGCTTGACAGAAACCTGCACTTATCTTCAGGACTCGCATATCCGCTAATGTCCTGAGAGGGCAACGCCACGAGCTTCCAACCTTTCTCTCGGGAAATTTTCCTGCAAAGGACGTCGCATGCTTCGGTAAGCACAAGGGAGGAGGCGCACAGCTTCTTTCCCTCACTAGTTAAGCTTTCCAGGATCTCTTTCGAGCGTCTGTGGTAAGGATCTGACTCAAATACGTAGGAAAGAAGCACGTTGGTATCCACGTAGTACATTTTACAACCACGCGAAATAAGCTAGCAAGCTAAGAACCCCATGCTTCCTTTAGGGCTGCCACTACATCAATGGGCTCTCGGGTCTTCAGAAAGACGCCCATTAGCGCGAGCGCCTTGCCCACATAGGCTCCGTGCTCCTCTGGCTTAAGGTCGTTGTACCCCGTCCAGGTAACAAATACCGGTATCCCTAACATCTTCACCTGTTCCGCAATCTTCAACCAATACTGCATTGCTTCTCTAGCGTTACAATCAAGAATAACCATTGCATAGAGCCCCAACTCCTCACTATCCCGTATTTCCACGTGCAGTAAGGGGGCACCTAGCTTTTGTAGGACGTCACTTATCGCTTCCCTTAAGGACTCCTCCATGCTAGGTGATGCATATAGCTCTGATGAGGCGAGGGCCATTATTACGGAGGTGTGGTCGATGCCTGTGACGAGCATGGGTAGCTGAGGACTTTTTGCCGCTGAACTGCTAGCGGGATCGAGCAACGTTGCCACGGGAGAGCCTTTCCTGCTACGGCTTTCTAAGAGAAGGTAGCTGGGCGGGCTCGACATCGTCATCACCTTACTACGAAGCGAGCCTAAGAGCTTCGTTTATTGCCACTATAATATCGTTTAAGATCTTATTAAAATTGCTTACGATGCCTAGCAGTTTTTCCCTAGTGTCTCTGCAGATGAAAATTAGTTCGTAGTAGACTTTCCCGCTTGACCAGCTTGACCAGATGGGTTTCACATCAAGATGAAGCCATTGAGTAGAGTTAGGGTCACCATTAGCCAGAACAAATGTTGTAGGCACGACCAGGAGCTCCACACCCATACTATCCCCCATTTTCACAGGTTTTCCAAATGTAAACCTGCTACCGCTCAGCTTGGCTTTAGCAGTCAATTCATAGAAGAGAACGCCTTTAGCTGGGTCATTACCTAAACTCTTGAGAATCTCCTCGACCTCGTCAAACACTTTTACAAGTACACCAGGATCTGAGCTCTCAACGCTGAGGGAGCGTTTAACAAGATCATAGAGTACAGAGGTAGAGCCCTTTATCGCCACGACATTTGGCTCAATGGAGAGAATGTTATAACCGCCTGTGCTAACAGGCTTTACTCTTGCTGTGATATAACCGCGCTTTCCCAGTTCGTTGAGAAGCTCTGGCAAGAGGGGATCAAGCATCCATTTGCTCATTAGGCTGATCACTTCTATAGACTCTACTTTTAACTCTACCTTCAGCGCAGAATTCGAAAACACTTCAGCTCACAGTAAGCATACTTGGCAAAACTTAATAAAGTTCACCTCGCATGTTCTCGTTTTTAACGACCACCACTCTTCTAAGCAAGCGAAGGATGAGCCCCCTCAGCCATCCACACAGCGGTCAGGCTCTCCATCCTCAGCCAGCATACATGAAGCCTAAAATGATATCTTATGAAATTTATGACCAGTTATCGTCAAAGCTGGTTGAGCACAGGTCCAGACGAAGGTCCAATGGCAAGCGAGGCGTCTCGAAGACAGGGAAACCCCCATGCCCACACTCGTTTCTGCTCAGTAAGCACGACTGGGGGGACGCCTGAGACTCGGGACTGCCGGTAATTCCTGAAAAGTGAAATCGCAGCTTAGGTCTCGCTAGAAGCGTTGCCGGGTTAGGTCCCTTGGGTGCGAGCGCTAAGCCACAACCGTGTGGCTTTCTGCGCGCCGCGCTCAGCCGCGCAACGCGTTAATCCCATGTATCTATCTATTTCTATAGTTGTGATAGTAGTGCAGAAAGAGCATAGCGAGAGTGAGGGAAAAGAGGAAAAACATGAGAGCTACGCGATACGAGAAGCCAAGCCTGCAGTAAAGAGAAGACCTAGGAGAAAACCCGCTCACCGCTCTGGGGGTCTAGGTACACCGCCGACGAGAGGTGATACCGGCATCACTCCTGTGCTGATCTATAAACCGTTCTCCAACCACCCCGAATACGGCTTCATCTACCACCGGGAGAGGGTAGCGTCCAGGACTCCTGACTTCGTGAAAATAACTGTTAAGCCTAGAAAGCTCACTCCCAGGCAGGAGAGAATAATAATCGCGGTAGCAAAGGCACTAGAGTGGCTATTCATAGGCTTCATGGTATTCTGGTTTTTTGCACTGCTATTCCACATATCACTCTTTTAACGCATTTCCTCCTCCATTCCTTTATTGAAAGAGAAGCCGCGAGTCGGGCCACTCGGGGGCGTTTTTCCCATAAATCTACGCGGATTTGAGCGCAGTGCTTGCCGGAGGCACGCTTCTGTACCCTTTGCTTTCCGCTTCTCTCATCTGTCGCCAGAGGTCGAAGCTAAGAAGCCGCGCTACGCGGGATACAGTTACTACTGGTGCCAGAGAGCTGATGTTGAAGTGGATTAAAGATTGGCATAATACGGGAGAGACGGTGGGCCTCTCACCCCTTAGTCAGGGTGAGCCTCGTCGCGATCGTAGTGACCCTAGCCTCCACCGTTTTTAGGCTACTGACGTCGAGATGTTTCGAGACAACCAGTATGAAAGGTAGTAAGTATAGATGGTGGCTTAACGTCTATTCCGAGTTTTAAAATCTAATTAAATTTAAAATTACTGGTAAGCCGTGTCAGTTTGCGAATGATTATTAGGAGAAAGGAATAAATTTTAGTGTAAAATTTTTAACACGTATGCAGAGATTTTACTCTGCATACAGAATCATTATTTTACTTTTCCTATCCATCTTGCTCCTCGTCAGCATTGTCGTCACGCAACAACAGCCGGTAGTCCCTTCTGCTCAAATCACAATTCACGACTATGTTAAAGTCGATTTAACCAGAGGATCTGACTCTGATGGCGACGGGCTGAGAGAGTTTGTCGTTGAAATAAGCATACCGAGTCTCCCGTCCGGCTCCTACGTTGACGTTATAGTTGAGAGAGAGACAGCGCAGGCTGTTTCCGCTACACTAGTTAGTCCCGACGGCAAGAGGCTCTCACCATCTGCAGTGTGGGATGGTAACTACAAGTGGACTTTGCCCTCGCCGCGTAGCGGGACATACAAGCTGTACCTAGAGGAGGCTCAGAGGGGCTCAGGAGGCGTTGTGCGGGTGATGGCCCCGGTTTATGCTATTCAAGGCGACCTCATTGCTACACCTGTCGGGAATACCGGTGCCCCGGCGAAGTGGAGTTGCTACGATCTCTTCACATCGATAGACGAGGAGGGTTACTCGCCCGTTGTCTGGCAGGTCAGCCCGCAGACGGTCAACGTGAACCCTGGTCAGGAGTTCGAGCTGAGTATAAAGCTAGATATCAGACAGTTCAGCTACCTCCCGCCTGGAATTATCTGGCAGGTCTTCCTCGTCTACTCCTGGGCCCCAAGCTGGCCGCCCCCAGAGGGCTACTACGTTAAGTTGTTCGATGGGATTCCCACCTACGGAGGTACAACTATTGCTACGTTTGTCAAGGTGAAGGCCCCCCAAGAGCCAGGGACGTACTACATCTACATCTGCGTGAACCAGCATTACGGAATACGGTACGCGCTCCAGGGAGTCACAAGGCAACCCCAGCCCCCTGCTCACGCCAAAGTGATAGTGCAACAAGCGCCACAACCACCGTCCCCCTCAATAGCCTGCGGTGGTCAGGAGTCCATTGCTACGGATAAGAGCACGTACCTACTCGGGGAAAACATCCAGATTAAGATCAACCCAACCCCCTTGTATTCGGCACCTTTACTGTATTTCATAAAGGTGTTCGGACCAGACGGAAGGGAAATACAGACAATCAACACAAGGGTGGGAGTAAACACGTATTCGCTACAAGCTGGGCCTACTCCTGGACGATACAGAGCTGAGCTCTGGCTCTGTTTGATGCACCCTCTTCAGGAGGAGCAGTGCAAAACGTGCGCATACACGTACTTTGACGTTGTCAACCCCACTAGGTCTTTGATCGTCAGGATTCACAACGCACCGGGCCTGAGGATGCCCAGCGGTGGAAGCCTAGAGATTACGCTTTACAAGTCCACCGGGAGTCGGTGGGCTTTCGTCGAGAGTAGAGTTCTCGACTACTCAGGAGGCGTTGAGTATGTTCCCGTCTCACTTTCCAACATTGAGCTCAACTCTCAGTACCTCATCGAGGTCGTCCACAGACCGTCATCGGGGCTTAGACTCCGAGAGTACTGGGGGTGGTATGAGTTCAAGTTAACAGCGAGTAACTCGACAGCTATTTTGGACTTTTACCGAATGAGACCATACATCGTGAGCGTCGTGTACCCCACTTCAGTACAACCCGACTCAACTATGTCGTTTGAAGTAACCGTGAGGAACCTCGACGTGAGGACCAGAGACCTCTACATCACGGCCATCCTCGACAAAGACCTCTCACAGCCCTTTGACGTGATGCAAAACTCCTCGGTTTTCTCTCTCTCACCTGGTGAAACGAAGACAGTCAAGGTTACGCTCAAGGCACCTAAAAGCCCAGGCCGTTATACTCCCTACGTAGTGCTAAGCCTCTACTACCCATCGGACCCCAGCGCCCACGGGACAGTGTATGATCAGTTCAACGGGATCACAAACCAGGTGGAAGTTCAAAGCCCGGCAAACAAACCCCCCGTAGCGTACATAGACTCCGTCTCGCCAAACCCTGCGACCGAGGGGGATGTTGTGAGATTCAGGGGACACGGCTATGACCCGGACGGCCAGGTCGTAGAGTGCGAGTGGCGGTCAAGCCTGGACGGCTTCCTCAGCAGCGCGTGCTCCTTTGAGACCTCAAAGCTGTCCGCAGGCACACACACCATCTACTTTAGGGTTAAGGACGACAGCGGGGCGTGGTCAAACCCCGTAAGCGTAGAGCTGACCGTTAGAAAGAAGCAAAGCCCGGCACCTCCGTCTCCCTCAAGCAAGCTCTCGGTTCAGATCCTCTCCCCGAAGGCGGACGACACCATTTACCTGCAGTCCATTTTAGTTGTCACCAGAGTTCTCGACGCCAACGGACAACCTGCGGGGGGAGTGCGTGTGCAGTTTGAGCTATCAAAGGATGGAACCATAATTGGCAGAAGCTCCAGTAAAACCAACTACGATGGCTACACGTATTCAGCCTTTGAGCTAAGTGGGAGCGGCAGCTACATTCTCTCCGTTTACGCAGTGAGCGGAGACGCGTCTGGCGTAGCTACCGTCAGCTTTAGAGCCAGACCCATAAGCATACTGGTTAAGTGGACAGAGGGCTCCGGAGGGATCATGGGTCTTAGTGCCAACGATGTCTCAGTGTTTAGTGGTAAATTAGACGACCGTCTTCAATATATTTACATAAGCGATGTCGCGAATGAGTGGGTTGAGTGGGAGCATCCCGTTCTCGGCAATCCCTCCTTAGCCTCAAAGCTTATTACAGCGCTTAACAGAGCGATAGCGAGCGGGAAGATAAGGGTCAAGGTATCGGCTAATGCCTATCAAACATTCTGCGAAGACTTTGAGTTCACGCTCAACCTCGCCGATGCGTTGTCCTCAGGATCCAGTGAGGTCGCTGTAGGTATAGGCGTTAAAGAATATACGTTGCTGAGTTGCAAACTTAAGGTAACAAGCATCAGCCCCGAGGGCGCCTACGAGGCCGCGAGAAACCTAGCGATAAAGAACATCAAGATCACAGGCGACTTGTGGAACTGGCTGAGAAGCCTCTTCGGTTGGCCGAGGGTTTACTACCTAACGCTAGAGATTCAGAACACCGGTTCTGCGACAACGGTCATCCCCACCGCAGTGCTCGTAAGCGCCAGCAAGCCGAACGCGATGCGAATAGAGGAAGCCCGGATCACCAAAGCCCCCGACGTAGGGGGTGAGGTCATGAGGCTCTACAGGGAGTTGGGCAAGCTCGCGTTCGGGATGGGGCCCGTTTCAGATCTACAAGATCTCGCTGAAAGTATCGAGAGTTACATTAAGTACGGCTCAGAGGCTTTCAAGTATGCCGTCTCCATGAAGATCGCTAACAACATTATCAACGATATGGTCTTGAAGGAAGAGCCCTATATCTGGGCCCCTGAAGCCAGAACGCGTGATGGCTTAGAGACTTTTGCTCCCCTGAGGCCAGGTGACTCCCTCGAAGTCGTCTTCAAAATCGTGGAGACAAAATCCAAGTCGCTTGAAGGCAGTGAAATTAAAGTCCTTGTGAGTTACGTTGAAATCGAGAGAGTAGCGATAATAGACGAGTTCCCCCTGCTCGAGCACATAACTAACCTGATAATGCGGGACTTAGGGTTAACCGAACAGCAAGTCGGGACAGTGTCTAAGAGCATCAATGTGTAGGTAGAACACCTGTTGTCGGTCAAAGGCACTCCCTTGGGCTAAAAGAACAGAAAAACAAACTTTTCTGTCTTCTTTTCTCGCTTTGAAACGCGTAGCCCAGGAGTAATTATTTCGCACGGCCAGAGATTTGATAGAAACCGAACAATTATTTTTCCCGAATTTCCGTTTCGGGGAATGTTGTAAGCAAGCGATAACTATTTGTCTACGATGAGTCAAGGTCCCCCTTCAGGGAGGTGAATGAGTTCCCGGTAAAGGATATGCCCCTCACAGCCCCCCACACAGCGGCCAAACTCGCTATCCTCAGCCAGCATACATGTAGCCTAGACTATTATCTATATTATTTGCGGTTATCGTCAACGCAGGTTGTGCACCGGTCCAGACGAAGGGCCCGACAGCGAACGATGTGCCTCGCAGACCGGGAAAGTCACCCTCCCCCGCACCCGCCTCAGCTTAACATGTTTTACCTCATTTTCGTTATCAGGGAGATTCAGGCGCTGGAGACTCCGGCCGGAAGACGGCCCCGTCCTTCACTCTTAAGGGCTTGTCTCCCGCCAGTCCGAGCCTAGCACCACGGATCTGCGAATCTTCCACCAGTTGTACTCGTCGACCAGCTTGGCCAGCGTCCTGCCGCCGTGCTCCTCCGAGAGCCTCCGCGCGCCTACGCTCGTCCTCCTCCACGATGAACTGGAAGGCGCACTGCTCCCTCAAGTGCCTGCTAATCTTTTCCTCCTGCTCGCGGCTTAGCCTAGCCTTCCTGTCGGCTGGGTCGGCGAACCCCAGATCCCACGACAGGGCTCTCCTGAGCCAGCTACCTTTCACGTTGCCTGCAGGTGATCCCCGAGGAGCCTGCGCTTAAGGTCGCTCGAGGAGCCGACGTAGATCACCTCGCGGCCACGCCACACAACGTAAACACCCGGCTTGCTAGGCACGGGAGCCCCCGGGCTGAAAGCCAGCTTTGGTGAGGACAACAGCTCCCTCAGCTTGCCCCCGTAGACCTCCAGCCTTTCAAACAACCCGGGATCCCCGGCGAGCCTTGCCAGTTCCTCCAGATCCTTCAAACCCTCCACGGCTCTGAAACCAGTACTTGTGCATAAATCAGTTGTGCGCGGCTAAGGGTTTCACAGGGAAGATTGCTTACCAATTCAGGCGTTTTAAGGACATGTTTCATGCTCAATTGGTCCAAGTTGGGGGGAACGCGCGGAGGGGAAATATCCTGGTCTCCGGGCCACGTGACCTTCTCAAAGCAATCGGCCTCTGTACTAATTTGGTTACGCAAATATTTGTGAAAACCCTGAAGAGCAAGTTGTATCGAGCCTTCTACTCAACTCCTGAAAGGACCGAAGCAAAGTGGAGAACTCATGATTCCTGAAAGTTTTTTAAGAAAAAAAGTAAAATTATTAATCATGCAGTATTTAGAAATGGATGCCGAAAAGAGGCTCAAAGAAGCACTTTATCATCTTAGGAACATGGAGCAGATGTATGCAATCGACCAAGAACGCTTTATCTATGAGTTAAATTGCTTTCTCATCACACTGCGAAGCAT
This sequence comes from Infirmifilum sp. NZ, assembly GCF_022693705.1. Lineage (NCBI taxonomy): Archaea > Thermoproteati > Thermoproteota > Thermoprotei > Thermofilales > Thermofilaceae > Infirmifilum > Infirmifilum sp. NZ. The sequence goes on along the minus strand of NZ_CP094288.1, from coordinate 97,312 downwards.
ACCTGATGTTCTCCTCGAGGACTTCAACAAGAAGTACGGCCTAGGGATTAGCTTAGATGAAGAGCTAACTCCTCAGGTCTTTGAGAGGAGGGCGCAGGAGTTAAACAAGAAGGATGCTCTCTGCTTCATTGAGTGGTGGAATAAACGGGTAGGCTCGATGAGGAAAGACAGGTACGGCTCTGTCCTCTTCCGCAAAAGAAATATCTCTGTACATAGGAGAGTAGTCACTCCCGATTCCATACAAATCACACTAACGGAAACTATCCACCTTACGGACTCAGTGTCCATTAAAGTATACGACGAGAGCGGAAACCTCGTCCGCGAAGAGGAGCCCTCCCCGCCAACAACACCAGTTGTGGAAAATAGACCTCCTGAGGTGGATTGGTTCTTTAAAGAGATTCCGAAGGAAAATGTGCTTGATGTATGCAGAAAACTGTTTCAGATGCTTAAGGATTTCGTCACAGAGGCAAAAGCTTTTTAACGAACTTCTGTGAAGTCTTAATAATAATTTAATGAAAACTGGAAAACTAACATTAAGAGTTGAGGAGCTGCTGAAAATGTTTACAGCAGAGTAAACTTAGTTGTTATAGAAATGGGTCGGCTTCCTTCCAGCGTTCCTCGAAAAGCTCTCGAATAAGCCGGCAGACCTCACTTACATCCTTGATTAATGTATCTTTCTTGCCCAAATCCTTGATGCTTGTTCCAATGTGCCAGCACTTTTTACCTGCGATGATGTATCTGTCGTGAATTTTCCCACATATCTTTCTAACCTCCACTTTTAACTTTGCTTCATGCTGCAGCTTCATAGCATATTCTTTGAATACCTCAGCATCTTGAATATTGCAAGTCAGTATCCGTATTCTACTAACTTTACCCTTTAACGAAAGTAAAGGAAACAGTGTAGACTGGGAAATATAAGGATCACAGAGGAGTACTTCATCCGCCTCAACGTTCTTTTGGAGCAACTCTTCGAGAATTCTTATAGCGAAAAAGGGCTCTCCAGCCTTCATTATAATATGCCCAGAACTATCTACATCTCGTAACAACTCCTTCACTTTTTCCATACCCTTTGCCGTTAACCTTAACTGCTTATCCCTCTTATCAATTAAAGACTTCTTTTTAGCTATGAAAACAGCTTTGCTAAAACTACTTTCTTTCCTACCTAGACGGTGAACATAGAATTGCTTCGCGTGTTTATAATTCGTGCTTAATTTATGCTTCTTATGTGTGAGATAGTATATGGTAATTAGAAGAGCATCGACATTGGTTAACTGGCTAGTTCTACTTGAGTCGAGCATTTCCTCCATGTATCCACCTTATCATGAAAATAAGGGCTATGGGCATAAAAAAGTATCGATTTCACGGTTTCACAGTCATTTTCTATCCAAGAAGAAATTGAGAAATTCTCTGATACCCAGCGTTACAGGTATAGGATCTAACTGTGTATTTGAAATAAATTAATGACTACGTTGTATGGGAGCATTTCCTTGGACGTAATATTTATTAGCGACACGACTCACATAATATACTGTCGGATGAGATACATGTTGAAAAGTGACGACGTAGAGGCGTTAAAAAGAGAGTTTATAATTACAAAGGAGGAGGAAGAAGAGCGACTCAAAGAAATTCTCAAAAAAATCGTCAAGTTTGTTAAAGTCACCGAAGAAGGAGCAATAGTGTTTGAAATCAAGAACTTAGCAGGTATTGATCGAATAGGTTTGGCGCTTGCAGCACGATATGTTGCCGGAAAGCTTGTCGAAAACATTCGGCAAGAAGTTTCTTTAGATGAACTATCCCAAATAACCGGGCTTCAGGAGAAAGTCGCTTCGGCTCGAGTAAAAGACCTTGTAAATGAAGGTTTGGTTGAGCGTCTCGGTAGAGGATTGTATAGAGCACGAGGGCTTTTTGCTGTGGAAAAAATAATTGAAAAAGTTACTGAAAAATACACCCTCGGAGATTTAGAATCAGAGGAGTGATAATATGGAAGAAGAGACACAGGAAATGTTAAAGAAAATCGCCAGACAGGTTGCGGAGATAGCCAATAACGTAGGTGAAGAGTACAGGAAAGAGGCATTCGCAATAATACTTGAGTTTTTACTGCAATTAAAGAAAGATGAGTTAATACAACGTGCAAAAACACCATTAGCCATGATTCCAGCAAGCAGAGGTATAGACTTGCAACGCCTAACTCTCGTTGAGTTTCTGAAGCGAGTAGACGTGGAGTCTAATCCAGAACGCATGGTGGCAATAGCCTACTATATGAAACATAAGGAAAATATTGAGGAATTCACACTAAATGATTTACTTGAAAGGTGGAAGATAGCCGGACTTAAGATGCCTGGTAACCCCCATAGGGATTTTAAGGAAGCGATAAAAAAAGCATGGATCTCTCCAACTATGGAGGGTAAAAAATACTACATTACTAATGACGGAATTACCTTTATCGAAAGCCGTCTTGGAAGCGAAGAATCGACTTAGCTAATAGTCATAGTGGACAGATCAGCGGCTATATTCTTGGAACAAACATAAAGTATGATGAGAAAGTTTAAGGCTACTTCCGCTACTTTAAGCTGTACTCTTTATATTCACTCCGACGACTTATACTCCATGATGACCTGTGCATTGTAGTCTACAAACTCTCGTTTAATAGGGGCGACGTATATCCAAGTCCGATTGACCTATAGTATAGGCTTCCCGAATTCCCGATTTGGGAAATGTTATAGGTAAGCGATAAGTATTTATCTGCGATGAGTCAAAGGCGCAGGTTTATTGAGACGGAAGGTTTCCCCGTCAGGGAGGTGAACGAGTTCTCGGCGAAGGAGAAGGCTGGCGGCGCTAGGCCACCATTCTGGGAGATGGTCTTCTGGTGTACTAGGAAGCCCCTCATAGGCGCTAGGGCTGTCGTCGCGGCCTCACTGCTCCCCGAGGGCACGGGCCTGCGCGTGTTCAAGAGGCTGATCGGCCTCGAGAACAGGCACGCGACGCCGCACAGGAACAACCCCTGAGGATCCAGGGGTCAGCGAGGCCTTCGCCAGGGCGAGGCTCCTAGACCTCTTCGCGGGCTTTGGCTCCATACTCCTTTAAATAGTCGAGTACAGCGCGAGAAAGGCTACTTCTAAAGGCATGTTATAGCAACAAGTTGAAGAATTTGAATTTCCAGGATGTAAGTTAGGGGGCAGAGGATAGATTATTTCCTTAGTGCTTCCTCGTGCTGAAGTTGGGAACCGTTATGATGTGAAAAATTAGCAAATACCCACGCTGCTCGCGACGAAACTATTATATTCGTTTTTAACACCATTTTCGAGAAAATGTCAGAAAACTCTCAAAAGTACAGGTATTTTGCAATACAGGGTAGCGCGGCTAACTGGGCTTGGAGCTTCCGCGACATACTTAAAGAGAGTTTAAGCTCGTCAGCTAGGGATGGTTCACCGCCTCCGAATGAACTGAGAAGAAAAGAAAAATACTCAATTCTATGGGCTTTTAACAATTCAAGTATGTACAAAAACCTCGCCGCTTCAAAGGGAGAAGTTCGGGTTGCTCTTGTATCCTTAAAGCCTAAGGGTCAGAAGGGGGAGTTTACAAGGGGGGTTCTGGCCATTGGGAGAGTGTTTCCTCCTCAAGACCTAAAGGGTAATATTAGATGGGAATACTGGCCTGAGAGTGGTGAGAATGATAAGAGTGACGAGAATAAATACTGGGACTACAAGTTTTTCATCAGAGTGGAGCAGGTTGCAGCCGGGCTTTACGAGACCCTAGAGAAGCTTGAGGAACTCAGGCCTGAAGATTTCAAGTCTTCTTCGCCGCTTTTATCGGGAGTATTCTCGAAGTGGGGTCCAAGCATTATACCTCTAGTTCCGGGTAATTTAACGCAGGGCTCACTAGCCGAAATAGAAGAAAGCGTATTTAATCAAATAATGTTTTTGGCACGTCGCTTTGGGTTCCGCAACGTTGTTCCCTCTCCAACAGGGGTGTGGGATCCTAAGCCTGTTGAGGAGGAGCTAATACACCGTAATGTGGTGATTCCTAGCGGTATCGTTAAAGAGTGCATTTCCGCCTTAGCCTCTGGAAAGCACCTGTTGCTGTGGGGTGTACCGGGCACCGGTAAGACTACGCTGGCTCGGGCGATAGCTGAAGCTTATGGCTTTGACATTGTCGAGAAAACGGCTACGGCCGAGTGGTCTAGGGTAGATGTTGTGGGGGGGCCGGTTTTCGTCGGTGGTAGGGTTAAGTGGAGGTGCGGAGCACTGCTCGAGGCGGTCGCAAAGGACTACAGTAGGTTGGAGAGGGGCAAAGAGTCGGGCACCATCTTGCTGATAGACGAGATAAACAGGGCGAACCTGGAGAGAGCTTTCGGAGAATTCCTAACGATTTTCAGCGGCTCAGATCCTAATGAGTGGTTTATACCGGGCTCAATTCTAGAGGAAATCCAGGAGTACAGGGAAGACGGGGCCATCGATTCATGCGGAGAATACCTCCTTAAGAAGTGGGAGGAGAACGGAGGGAATCGGCTCGAGGTTCCGAGGGGCTTCAGGGTTATCGCCACTATGAACACCTACGACAGGAGATACCTTTTCACGCTGGGCTACGCTTTCCTCAGGCGTTTCGCGGTGGTCGAGGTTCAGAACCCCGAGGTGGGAGAGCTGGAGAAAATTTTAGCCAGGTATAGCTCTCACGGAGAAATCGTGAAGGGGGTTATGGAGTTGTATAACAAGATAAGAGAAGGAACAAGGAATGAGTTCGAAATCGGCACTGCACTTCTCGCGGATCTCGTGAAATTCGCCGAAAGCGTTTACGGCGGAAACCCCAAGGAGGCTGTTGACAGGGCGTTTAAGGCTATTATCATCCCCCAGCTGGAGGGGCTTCCCTCAGCTCACTTGAGGGCAATAAGAGAGGTTTTGGAAGATGGGGATTATGGATCGTCCCTCGGGGCTTTCAAGCGACTGTACCCCGAAGCCCTCGAGCAGTGAGGAGGAAGAAGTCAGGTTCATGGCTGAGTACACGTGGCAGACCCTGCTCGCTCTCTACGAGCGCTTCCATGTACGCGAGAACCTTAGGCTTAGAAACGTAGAAAGTGACATCGTGGTTAGTGGAGTACCTGCTGAGGCACTGAAGACTGTAGCGATACTCGGTGAGCTTTCGGATGCCGTAAGCGAGGTTCTCAGGAGACTCCAGGTTGTAACAGTGGAAGAGGTTGATGTAGAGCAGAGGGCCATAAGAGGGAGAGTTCTAACCAGTCTTGCCGCAAAGTACTGGCCCGTAGCGCTACCCGTAGTTGCTACCAAAGTGAGTCTGGAAACACCAGCTAATCTGCTTCTCGTGGTTACACTTCTCGAGGTGAAGAAAAGGGTCGCCGGGTTGCTGGAGGGCATCCTGGGGAGAGTGTCTCCCGAAATCGACCCTTTAAGGAGTGTGATCGTTGAGAAGCTCGAGAGTCTTGTCCAGCGGTGCGACAGGCTGCTGTCAGAACCCGTGCTTAAGCCTTTAACGATTAAAGCACTGAGGTTTGCAGACGATGAACGGCGCGTTGCCGAGCTTGAGGAACAAGTCCTGGAGGATTCGATGCGGAGGCCTCGGGAATACCGCGGTTATGCTCGGTTTTTAGACCTTCGCAGGGCATTGCATGAAAATTTGAGAGTCATCGAAAAAGACGTTAGGGTCCTGAGTGAGCTTCTCCCTGCTCTTAAGATATCAAGGGAGAAGCTGTACGAGCTCTATGGGTTTACTTTGGTTCTCGAGTGCATTTTTAGCATTGTTGGAGGGGGCTGTGAAGTAAAGGTGGATAGCAGCGGAAGAGTTCTCTCGATCTACAGGAACGGCGAGAGGATAGACATTTCCTATAACGCTCTACCTCAGAATGTGGAGTCGAGGCTGAGGACCGCCAGATACTACGGTATTCTTGACGGAGAAATCAAAGTGGATGGCTTGGGAGGTCTCCCGGATACGATAGCGGTTAGGCGTAGGGACGATAAGAGGAAGCTGGTTGTTATCGACTACAAGTACACGCGGGATTTAAGCTACCTGGTGCAGTCGCGGTTTAAGGTGTACTCCTACTTAAACGAGTTTAACGCTGACGCCGCGATACTAGTTGCACCGATGCCTACGAATGGCTTATACTCGGACGAGGAAGCCTACGAGCAGAGAGGCTTCTACCTTACCGCTAGGGAGTACAGCGGAGCAATAATCAAAATCGACGATAACGGCAAGATGCTCGCTCTGGTTTACGTTGACCCCCAGGAGAGTTGCCTCGAGAGGTCAAAATCCGCGCTAAGGAAAGTTCTCGAAATCTCGCTCCTCCTCTGAAGTCTTCCCGGGTCTATGGTATTTTTCCAAGTATTCGTAGTGTTCAAGTAACCCCTTTCGCAACGAAGCGAAAGGTATGGATATTAGCTCCTCCTTAGCTACGTACGTGCTTCCTTTCACATTGCCGAGGAGCTCGCGCAAAGTGGGTCTAAGCCTGTACCCGTGCATGAAGTTAATACCACAGCAATTTGAAGCCGTATCAAGGTTTAGAAACTCCTCGCGGCAAAGCGAGAACAGCAGACCCTTCCGTGAAGCTAGATCGCGGATGAGCCTGTACTTCGCGAGCCTGTAACTCTTCCGAGGCCGCTTGTGGGACCCCGAGGGGTACTTTTCCCAGAGGGACTTACTCTTCAGGTAGATGAGCAAGCGCGGGGCAAGCGCCTTAGATAAAGCGTCGACGTCATTCCACGAGGAAAACCTGTAGTACTCTGCGATCACCTGCAGTGCTCCAGCCGCCTTTACCTGATCTATGAGGTTTTCCAGCGATTCAGGGTCATCGTTGACTCCAGGGATCAACGGCTGAAGTCTAACTACTACCGGGACCCCCTCTGAAGAAAGCTTCTCAACAGCCTTCAACCTCTCTTCAGGCCGCGGAGCACCTGGCTCTAAGGCTTTGGATATTGCATTGTCTGTCGTTGTTAATGTTAGCTGTGCCACAATCTTCTTTTCCCCCGCAAGCTCCTTTACGACGTCGAGCCAGGGGGGTTCAGCAAGCAGGGTCGACTTGGTAGAGAGGAGGACTGGTATTTTGTGCTTCAGCGCAATCTTAAGCGTATCGAGCCCCAGCTTAGCCTTCCTTTCAATGGGCTGTAGCGGATCCGTTAGGGCAGACATCCTAAACGGCATCTGGATTACGGGTGTCTCGGACAATGCCTCCAGGACTTTATCCAGTGCCTCCGGATACCCCCACAGAGGCTTGGGTATGCTTTGGTAGCCGGGAAGAAGCCTCGTGTAGCAGTAGATGCAACCATGCCCGCACCCTACGTACGGGTCTAACCTGAGAATCGAGTAACAGTAAAGGCTCATGCTACGGCTTGCAGATATCACCAACTTTCCAGCTAGATCCGAGGGCCTCACGAAGACACCCTAAACCCTGCTATTATCCATGACCCAACTCTTTATATAGCAGAAAACGGGAGAAGATAACCTCTTCTCGGTCTGAAACCCCCTTGCAATCTGGCAGGCGGAAATGCTAAAATAGCGGCACCGCGTATTCACGGTGTGCGGGGAGCGCCTCTCGTGAAGAACCTAAGGCGGACACCCGCCAGCCGGCTGGCCGCGACGCCTGGGCGCGTGCTCGCGCGGCATTGTTCGCGTATTCGCTTTTCTCAGTGATCTTCGCCATAGGAGCATTGTACTATCATCCAATTAACTATGCAGCCATACTGCTGTTGGAAGTAATGTTTGGCGCTCTTCTTGGCGCTCTTTACGCTTTCTCGGTGTACCGGAAGTCGCCTGCGCCCCTCCTCTCGCCTGCCCAGCGCGCCTCAGGGATGAAGACAGCAATCGTGCTCGGGCACGCTGTAGGTGCCTCCTAGTCGCCGCGATGTACCTTCAAGGCCTCGCCTCGTGGCTCGTACTGCTCGTGGCCCTGTTCCTACTCCTAGGCGCGCTGCTTCCACTCTACCGGGTTTACCTCTCGCTGGCCGAAGACCACACGCGCGGAGGCCAGCCAGCCTAGCCGATGCCCCGACCCCCGCCGGGTTCGCCCTCATGCCCCTACTGCGGCGGGAAGTTGCCTGAGGCCCGCTAGGGATCCACGTTGATGAATCTCGTGAAGAGAACCCCGACCGGGCTGGCAGGGGTCTCGAAGAGGGCTTTGCCCCTCACCTCCACGAGCACTTGGTTCCTGTCATATGAAATTTTGTGTCGAGGCTTCGGACTCGCGTTCTCCCTTCAGCTAAACCGCCGGGCGAGCCTCTCGTTCAGACTACGCTTGACCTGGCTCCACGTGTAAACCTTCCCAGTGCCCCAGCCTTTACCCTGTGAGTACTAAGGGGTACCAGTTGGGACGAATCGCGGGTTCCAAGTACTAAAGTGAACCAATGGGCCCCAAATCACCGGGGGCTTTCTGAAGACGCTTCCGCAAGCTCCTGTGGGCTAGAGCGGGGCTCCCGGGCTAGGCTTTCTACTGATCCCTCGGAGGCTAAGCAGGAGTCAAACGCTACCATCAACTCGTGCGGGTGCTAGATTCCGGGTTGGGTGGCCTGCCTGTTCGCTACGATGAGCCAGACGCCTAGCCTCCTGGCCGCCTCCTCGAGGCCTGGGGCTCCCTGCATGCAGTAGAATACTTTGACCACCTTGCCCTGGAACTTTTCGGGCCAGCGCCTCGCCGCCTCCTCTGCTCTTTGGGCGAACCTCTCCAGCTGGGCGGCGCCGGCTCTGACCTTCGCCTCGCCGATGACGGTGATGCCGGGGGCGGTGCCGTAGATGTCGAACTCGTACTCTCTGTCCAGCTGCAGCGAGGCGAGCTCGACGGCGAGGCCCTTCTGCCTCAGGAAGTAGGCGACGACGTCCCTGGCTTCCTCCTCGAGGGTCGTGCAGTACCTCTCCTGCATGCGCCTCACATCGCCGAGCTCGCGCCTCACCTCCTCTAGCTCCTTCCTAATCGTTTCCTGGCCCTCCTTGAGATCCTTAACCTCTTTCCAGAGCTTGTTCGCCTCCTCCCTGAGCGCCTTGACTTCCTCCCAGAGTTTTTCCTGGTTTTCCCTCAGAGCCTTGATCTCCTCCCAGATCTTGGCCTGCTCCCGCTTGATTCCCTCGATCTCCTGCCAGATCTTCCTGATCTCCTCCCTCAGAGCCTTGATCTCCTCCCATATCTTCGCCTGCTCAAGCTTGATGCCCTCGATTTCCCTCCATATCTTCTCGAGGTTGGAGAGGAGCTCCGAGTAGCCCAGCGCTCCCATCAGCGCGTGCCGGAACTCCTCGTCCTCAGCGACGGTCCTCAGGATCCTCAGCCTCTCCTCCTTGCTGAGCGTTGCTCCCACGTTTTCTCCGTATAATTTTCGGAGCCGGGGTATTTAAGCTCGTGCCTCTCCTCGCCTTCGTCGCGGGGTGTTGGCCGGCTGCTCCGGGAAAAGATATATGGGTGCAGTCGGGAGCATTGTGTGGTATGATTAGGCTTGAGGGGGTTGAGGTTGCTTTTGACGGCAGGAGGGTGCTGTGGGTGCCCTCCGCGGTCTTCAGGGGTAGCTCGGTGATCCTCGGGCCGAACGGCGCGGGTAAGACCACGCTGCTGAAGGCGATCGTGGGGCTCTACAGGCCTGCTCGCGTCGTCGGCGACCCTGCTGTTCCTCTCCGTCCTGCTGATGAGGAGAGTGCGGGAAGTCAACATATACGACGTAGCCTTGGGTTAAAGTCCACTAGACCACCTTTCCTGGCGCAGGTAGGTAACGTCTAGGTCCACGCCGAACTTACCAAAGAGCTCGGCGTGGTTGTCCTTTGTCGCGGACCTCCCTCCGTACCTCGTGAACAGGTACATGGTCGCGAGCCTCACGCCTAGATCTGTGTAACAAGCGTCAACTTTCTCGGCGTTTATCACACAGATGAAGGCATTTCATGCTGGTACCGGGAACACCGGATGGTACTGCTCTAAGACCTCGGAGTACCAAACGGGACCGGTTGATCCCGGCCTCGCCTCCTTCCCCCATCACTTCCACGATCTCCCGCGTGAGCCTCCTGTTTATGATCTTGGGTTGCTGACGACCGACTTTAGGTTGGTTGTGGCATTGGTGCGTTTTCAGGGTAGTAGTAGCTTGAGGGCAAGGGGTACTAGTATCGTGGAGGCTAGGGTCACTACGATCGCGACGAGGCTCGCCCTGACTAGGGATGAGAGGTCCTCGAGCCTCCCATTGAGGTCGTCTACGCGCCTGTTCACGTCGTCAATACGTCTGTTTACGTCGTCGATGCGCGCGCTCAGGATGTCGAGCCGCTTGTCGACGTCGCTGATCCTCGAGTCGATGTACGCCGTGAGCCTCTCGATGTCCTGCTTCGTGGCCACCTCTCTGAGTGCCCCCTGGATTAGGGCGAGGCGGATTTCGGGGTCCGAGGCTAGTATCTCTGCTAGCTCGCGCCTGTAGCGCGGCTCCTCCCTGAGCTGGCGCAGGAGCTCCTCCGCGGACACTGCCCTCACGGTTTAGTGGGTTTACGGGGCTTATAAAGCTGTCAGGGCCTGCTTGCTGGCTCCTGGGTGGCTCTGGGGAGGCCTAGTGCTTCGAGGAGCTCGGGGTCGGGCTGGAGGGGCTGGGTGAGGAGGTGCTTCTTGCTCAGGTAGAGGTTCATGGGCGGGGGCTCGCCGTAGCGCTTCATGTAGGCCGCGAGCACTGCTCTCTCGACGCGGGCGGCGGTGAGGATGTCCGGGTACTGCTTGTAGGCGAGCTGGAGCTCCTCCTCTTTGACCTTGTCGATCATGCCGGTGTACTGGAGGGCTATGACGAAGGCGTGCATCCTGTCTGGTGGCCTTGCGCCCTGCCTCGCCGCCTGGAGGTGCTTGAGGAGGTTGGAGGCCACGCGCCTCTTGAGGTTCTCGGTGGATGCGATGTAGAGTATGCCCTTCGGGTCGACGGCGAGGAGGCGGGGTATGGGGACGGGCTTGCCGGAGCGCACCCAGAGGAGCGCGTAGACGCAGGGCTTCCTGGGGAGGGTGAGGGTGTCGGGCGTGACGTCCACGAGGCGGAGCACGGGCATGCTTCAGGCCTGTTTCTAGACGCTGGCCCCTCTAAAATACCCTTCCACGCTCCCGGGCTCAGATCCTACCGTAGAGGTACATGAGCAGGAGCAGGCGCCGCCTTCTCCTCCTGCGCCTCTCCTCCCTGCGCTCGAGCCTGCCCACAGCCATTCAGCTCGACGCAGGCTCTAATAGTTTGCCCTCACGAGGTGGCGCTCTTCAGGAACTCCCTGGCCTCCTCGAGGCTCTCGAAGACGCGCCTCGTGTAGAGGTTCTTCGCCACGGTGAACCTCGAGCCGCACCTGGGGCACTGCGTGGTCTTCGAGCCCGCCTTCGCTATCTTCAGCTGCCCGCAGCGGGGGCAGGAGACCACGACGTACATGCCTGATGCTCAGCGGTTGAGGGGGTATATTACCCTTGCCCCGAGCCCTCGGGGCTTCGGCGGTCCTCCCCCTGGAGGGCAGTGTACTTCACGTACCTGCCCTTGACCTTCTCGACGGGGTACCTCTGCTCGTTCAGCTTGAGCTTCTCCAGTATGGCATGCTCGAGGTCCACGCCGAGCTCGTGGGCGAGGAGCAGGAGGTATATCGCCACGTCGGCCAGCTCCTGGGACGCCATCGCCTTCCCTTCCCCCTGGCGGAGGTACTCGAGTATCTCCTCGTCCGTCTTCCACTGGAGCAGCTCGAGGAGCTCGCCGACCTCGACGACGAGCGAGATGGCGAGGTTGCGGGGCGTGTGGTACTTGGCCCAGTCGCGCTGGTCCCGGAACCTGACCACTGCTTCCTCGATCTCACGTAAGGTGGCCACGCCACGCCTACGCGGACCCAGTATATAGGGCTTCCGCGCCCCGAAAAGTTAAATTGTGACACTCGATTCACGGGGTATGCTCTGGAGCCTGCTCGCCGTAGCGGCCGCGCTGCTGTTCGCGCTCGCCGGCGTGCTCTACAGGAAGGGCGTCTCGGGCTCGAGCCTGCACCCCCTCCTGGCCAGCGGCCTCCGCGCCGGCCCCGCGTTCACCGTCATGCTCCTCGCGTTCCTGGCCTCGGGCGGCAGCATGGCTAAGCCCCTCGAGTTCTACGCCGTGGCCACGGCCTCAGCGGTCTTCGCGTTCTTCCTGGGCGACTCGCTCTTCATCTACGGGCTCTCGCGCTCCCCCGTCGGGGTCGTGTACCCCGTCGCCTACACCTACCCGTTCCCCGTCGCGCTGTTCAGCTTCCTCCTGACCGGGAAGACCCCTCGGCCCGCCGCGCTCATTGCAGCGGCCCTCGTGGCCATCGGCATGTGGGTCGTCTACAACGGCGGCAGCGGCTACACGGCGAGGGGCCTGCTAGCGGGCCTCGGCGCAAGCCTGAGCTGGGGGATGGGCATAACGCTCGCCTACATCGCACTCAGGTACGCTACCCCAGTCGAGCTGAACCTCTACAGGACTGGCTTCCTGCTCGCCGCCACCGCCCCCGCTCTGGCCAGGCGCGTAGGCGAGGTCAGGCAGGCCAGGGTGGGCTGGGTGATGCTGGGCGGGCTGATGGGCATAGGGCTTGGGCCGCTGGCCCTCTTCACCTCCATGCGGATGTCCGACGCCGTGGGCCCCTCCGTCGTGTCCTCGGGGGCCCCGGTCTTCGCGGTGCTGCTCGCGGCGCCCATACTAGGCGAGAAGGTGGAGGCGAGGTACCTGGCGGGCGCCCTGCTCGTCTCCGTTGCGACGGCCGTGGTGTCCCTGTGGGGCTGAACGGCCTCACTCCTCCGGGACGTAGCTGGGGACCCTGGCCCTCTCCTCCACCATCACCCACGCCTTCCCGTCGTCGCTGAGGAACCTCCAGAGCAGGGGCTTGTCCAGCTCCAGGTGGCTCTTGGCGAAGAGGAGGCCCCTCACGGCCTCAGCCCTCCAGCCGTGCAGTATGTCGTAGACCGAGGGGAGGAAGGCGGCGTCGACCTGGCCCACGTAGACGGCGCGCCGGTCGGCGATGAAGGAGACGCCCCACGCGGGGAGCAGGGCCAGGGCTTTCGCCACCCTAGCCGCGTCCTTGCCCTCCAGCTCGAGGGCCACCTTGACGGCCTCCTGGGGCCTCCGCTGCGCGCGGAAGGTGGTGTACAGCCAGCCCGGCAGGAAGTGGAGCTTGTAGTGGTAGCTCCTGGTGGTCTGCGCGGGGATGGGGAGCCAGAAGAGCGGCTGCAGCTTCCTGAGGAGGTCCGACGGCCTCGCGAAGGGGCCGAGCATCATCTTGCCCGTGAGGTAGACGAGGTCCCAGACGTCGGGCATGTCGAGCGGCTCGGCTCGCTTGAGCTCCGGGAGGAGGGAGTCGACGAGCTTGGGCAGCCTCTCGGCGTCCACGGGCCTGAGGCCCTGCAGCTTGCTTATCGGGACCCAGTGCTGGACCTCCTGGGCGACGAGCGCGCTCCCCTCGCCGAGCGTGGCGGCCAGGTCCCGGACGTAGTCGTCGATGATGACGCGGGGGACGAGGCCGTGGACGAGGGTGTGCTCGCCCCTGGGGGAGCTGAGGGTCATGACCTCGAGGGAGCCGTAGGGCAGCGAGCCGGGCCACGTGGCCTTCTCCGCTATGTAGACGACCCTGGCGAAGCCGAAGTAGGCGTCGTCGGGGACCATGACGAACCTGCCCCTCAACGACCACTGGTTGTAGAACTTCACGGCGGTGTTGGGGGAGACGCCGGCGAGCCTCGCGAGCTCCCTGAGGCTCCTCGCGAATGGGAGCGAGTACAGGAGGCGCATCTCGTCCACGAGAATCGGCATCGGTACACACCACCGGTACCTGCTTAAATACTGTCCGGACTCGGCGACGCCGGGACTCCTCTTCGGCTACCTAAGCTGTTCAAAGAAGCCTTGGGACCCCCCGGCGTCAGGGTCGCCTCTCAAATTTTAAAGCATATACTCGCAAGTCTCAGACTTTAGAGTCTCAGACTCTGCGTTAAGGCGTTTCCGCGGCCGGGTCGGCGCAAGGATTCCTAGGGATCGGTGCCCTTGCTTTTTCCCTGCGGGCTGGATCGAGCGTGAGTGGTGGTCTTTGATTACGACAGTTGACAGATCGCTGAGCATTCCGCGGGTGCACGGCTGTGGGGCTTTTCCCGGCTGAGGCGCAGCGGCGCTCGAGCCCCTAGCGGCGAGTTATCTCAGTTAACCTTTGGGTATTTTAGACTTTCAACGAATACACGTGTCTGGTGCTGGGGGTTGGAGTGCACTCCGTCCTTTTTGATCGATAGTGCTCGGAGTGAGGGTAGGAGCAAGCTGCTTGAGCACGAGTCGTTTTGCCTCTGCGAGCACTACGGGATACCTGTGCCCAGGTACGGGGTTGCCAGGAGCAGCGAGGAGGCCGTGAGGATCGCGAAGAAGATCGGCTTCCCCGTTGTCCTGAAGGTCATTAGCCCCGACGTTGTCCACAAGTCGGACGTGGGGGGAGTTATCCTGGACGTCAGGTCGCCTGAGGAGGTCCGCGAGAAGTACTCCGCGCTTATGAGGAACGTGACGCTGAGGGCCCCGGGCGCGAGGGTGTATGGTGTTCTCGTGCAGGAGATGGTTCCCCGGGGGCTTGAGGTGATCGTGGGCGCTACGCGTGACCCCTACTTCGGCCCGGTGGTGATGTTCGGGCTGGGTGGGGTTTTCGTCGAGGTGCTTAAGGACGTGAGCTTCCGCGTGGCCCCTCTGACGCCTATCGACGCCGGGGAGATGGTGAGGGAGGTTAAGGGTTACCGCCTCTTCGAGGCCTTCAGGGGCGAGGCCCCGAGGGACAGAAAGGCGGTTGAGGAGATAATACTGAGGGTCTCGGAGCTAATCGAGGACCTGGACGAGGTCTCTGAGGTGGACTTGAACCCGGTGATCGTCTTCGAGGAGGGGCTGGGGGCTAAGGTGGCCGACGCGAGGTTCATGCTGAGGTGATGGGCTGTGGCGAGCGGGCTGTACAGGCTGTTCCACCCGCGGTCCATAGCGGTCGTCGGCGCTTCCCGCAACCCGTCGAAGATCGGGAGCATCGTCCTTAGAAACATACTGTCCGGTGGCTTCGCCGGCAGGGTCTACCCCGTGAACCCGTCTGCGGACAGCATCATGGGCTTGGAGGCGTACGCCTCGCTCACAAGCATATCGGGGAAGGTTGACGTCGCCGTAGTCGCCGTGCCCGCGGAGAGGGTGCTGGAGGTTGTGGAGGACGCCGGCCGGGCTGGGGTCGAGTTCCTGGTCGTCCTGTCCTCGGGTTTCAAGGAGGTCGGCAACTTCGAGCTCGAGAGGCAGCTCGTCAGCGCCGCGAGGAGGCACGGGATGCGGGTGCTGGGCCCGAACATATTCGGGTACGTGTACACGCCTTCAAGGCTTAACGCGTCCTTTGGCCCCTCGAACGTCCTGCCGGGGAACGTGGCGTTCGTCACCCAGAGCGGGGCGCTGGGCATAGCGCTTATGGGCTACTCGATAGTGGAGAAGGTAGGCGTCTCGAGCATCGTGAGCCTCGGTAACAAGTCGGACATCGACGACGCGGACCTGCTGGAGTTCTTCGCGGAGGACCCCCACACTAAAACGGTTATAGCCTACATAGAGGGAGTTGAGAACGGGAGGAGGTTCATCGACGCAGCCTCAAGCTTCTCCTCCAAGAAGCCTCTGATAGTCATCAAGTCGGGCAGAACCGAGGCGGGAGCCAAGGCGGCGGCCAGCCACACGGGGTCCCTTTCAAGCGGCCCGCTACTGTGGGAGGGCGTGCTCAGGCAGGTCGGCGCGCTGCAGGTAAAGGACGTGGAGTCAGCCTTCGACTACGCGAAGCTCTTCGCCAGCTACAGCTCGCCCCCAGGCCCCAGAGTTCTAGTCATCACCAACGGCGGTGGGGCCGGGGTCCAGGCGACGGACACCCTTGCCGAGAACGGGGTATACCTCCGTGAGCCGCCGAGCGACTACGTGGAGTACCTTCGCTCCTTCCTACCTAGTTACGCGTCAACGAGGAACCCGGTTGACATAACGGGTGGCGCGTCGGACGAGTACTATTACCTGGCGCTCAAGAGGGCTCTGGAGCACCCCGAGGTGGATGCCGTCCTCGTGCTCTACTGCCAGACGCTAACAACTGACCCGCTGAAGACGGCTGAGGCGATAGTGAAGGCTGTCCTGGAGTCCGGCTTCAGGAAGCCGGTGGTGGCGGGTTTTGTGGGTAGCGAGGAGTCAAGGAGGGCGGTGAGCTTCCTGGTCGAGTCCGGGGTGCCCGCTTACCCGACCCCCGAGAGGGCTGCGAGCTCCCTGGCGGCGCTCTACAGGTACGCGAGGCTTCGGGAGGTTGTCGTCAAGAGGCTGGAGTACCTCGCGCTGGCTAGAAGGGAGGTTGAGGGTAAAAAACTCGTTACGAGTTTTTAGGTTTTTAGAGGATCGCCAACACCGCGGCCATCGTGAAGGCTACCGTGGAGGCCCTCACGAGGGTGCTCGCTAGGAGGCTTCTGTACTCCTCGTAGACGTAGCTGCCAGCCAGGGCGTGGAGGAGCTCCACGCTGCTGAAGGCGTAGTAGAGCCCGTAGGCGTTCATCGGCATGAAGGCCTTCACCACGTCGAGGTTCTCGCCGCTTATCAGGTTCAGTGCAGAGTAGTTCGCTAGGATGCCGCTCATGGCCAGCGGGTTTGACGAGATCGCCACCCACCAGGCTAGTGGGAGGACCCTAAGGGCGTACTCGAGCAGGAAAGTGGCTGCGACCCTGAGCCACGGTCTCCGGGTGGGGATGCGCTCCTGGATCAGGAGCCTAAGCACCGCTTCGTCCACGAGAACCAGCGGGAAGAGGATTACCGTTAGGTAGACCATGAGGGCGAGTCTCAGCGGATTCATCGCGTAGTTAGCTACAACCCCCGTCAGGGTCGCGTTGTACAGCACGTACACGACTATCCACACTGCCAGCACCGTGACGATGCCTGCGGTGAGGTTTCGCCTGAGGCTTCCCGCGATCCTGCCAGGTAGCGCTCTGTCCCTGACCGCGAGGATGGCTAGGGGCACTAGTAGGGCTAGGGCGAGGAAGGCGAAGTAATAGATTGTGTACTGGCCTCCCGAGAACATCGCAAACTGGTATACTCTCCAGCCCCAGTCGACGACCAGCGGGAGGATGTAGAACGCTACTGTTAGGTAGTACAGGCTTACCAGCGCTATGAGGAGGATGCCCCTCGCGGTTTTCACAGGGGCCTGCTGGGGCTTTTCTAAAGCCTGGAACTTTGAAGCCAGGTAAATCACCGCTGCGACGCCGATCAGGGTGAGGAAGCTCGCCGTCCCCGCGAGGCCTCCGAGGACGGTTGGGTCGAGGTAGAGCTTCGGGGCTCCGAGCCCGTATGACTGCAGGACCCAGCCTACGACCTCCTGGATCGTCTGCTTAGCAAACGGTATTGTGTAGTGGTCGGCTCCGGGCACGATCACCAGCTTTCTGCCAGTACCGCTGCTCAGGGAGCCGAAGACCTCGCCGGGTTTACCCTCTGAGCGCGTGGCGTAGTTGAAGAGGAGGAGCGCGGAGGAGGGGGGCGTTATTACGTCGTTCTCACCCACGATAATGAGGAGGTTTTTGGGAGAGGTCGTGTTAACCCCTCCGATCTCCCAGGAGTAGTAGGGCCCTATCATCACCACGGGGTTTACCGTTGGAACGAGGAGGCCCAGCCTCAGCGCCGCCCTCGAGCCCATGGAGTAGCCGACAACGCCTATTCTCTTCGCGTCGACGTCGTCGCGGGCGAGGAGGTAGTTGAGCGATGCCACGAGGTCGTTGGAGATGTTGGGGGCGGCGATCGGGTCCCCGATGTAGTTGACCCCTCCCTCACTGCCGTCGTGGCCCCGGTAGTTCAAAGCCAGGACGAGGACCCCGTTCCTGGCTAGCTCCGTCGAGATGGCGTTCATGGTGTCAGAGGACGCGCCCAGCCCGTGGACAACGATGACGGCTGGGAGCCTTCCCGACGCCTGGGCTGGCTTGAAGACTATGCACCTCAGCTTAGCTCCGTCGAGCCCTGTGACGAAGACTTCTTGAGCCTGCACACCCTGGAAGAGCGATGCCCTGGCTCCGAGGGAGCTGAGAAGCGCAAGGATAAGGGTGAGGGCCAGTACTGTGGCTGCTAGGAGCGCTTTCCTGTCGAGTTTTCGCCTCTGCACATGCCCATCGTTGAGTACGTTCGAATTACTTAGGTGGTATATACGTTAACCTGCAACTTTATAAATAGCAGTAGGGGTAGCCTGCCTGTGAGAAAGGGCAGAAGCATTCTCCCATGGCTTCTGGCGCTCCCGCTGATCCTCGCCCTCGTCGCACCCGCCTCCGCCTCTTCGAGCGACTCTTACCACCCCTACGGCTACTTCACCCACCCTTACCCAAACGTTGCGCTCAGACCCGGGGACATAGTCATAGGGCACTACCCTAACCAGCAGCTGACAGGCATAGGGTACTGGTCGCACGCGGGGATCCTCTACAAGTACGACCCGACTATTGGGGACTGGCTCGTCGTGGAGGCGCTGTTCGAGGGGGTTAGGGTAAACACCCTCCGCGAGTTCATGTCGAGGTACAGCGCCGTGATCATACTGAGGGTCCGCGGGGTGTCGGACAGCTACGTCGCGAAGGCCGCGAGCTGGGCTTACTCCAAGCTCGGCTACCCGTACGACTACAACGGCTACTACAAGCAGGTGAACGGGCCATCGTACTACTGCTCGGAGCTCGTGTGGGCCGCTTACATGGCTACGACTGGCGTCGATATAGACGCCTACTACTGGACTCCCGTCAACGGCTACGGGGTGCTCCCGAGCGAGATCGTCGACGACAGCGACACGTACACTATCTGGTACAGCGACCTCCTGGGTTTCTAAATTGAATTTCTTAAGTAATTTTTTCCCTGAATCCCTCCCTCGGCGTCCAGGCTAACAAGGTTAACCTCCTGGCATTTAGGCAAGCGTTGAACCTTCCTATTGGGTGGCGGAAACGGGCCAAGCCCAAAGTGTAGGCGTCGTTGGAGCGTACAGCACCAAGTACGAGTCCAGGTCGCAGAAGGAGGCCCACGAGATGATCCAGGAGGTGGCCACCGGGGTCTTCAAGACAGTGGACAAGGGGATGAGCCCCGAGGAGGTGGACCTGATAATAGTCTCCAACTACTCGGACAGCTTCGGCAACATCCTTCACACAGCACCCCTGGTAGCTCACTACATAGGCAACATGTCGGCGACAGGCTTCCGGGTTGAGAACGCCTGCGCCTCAGGCACCACAGCCGTATACCTCGCCTGGCGCATGCTCTCAAGCGGCTTGTTCAGGAACGCCCTAATCGTGGGGTTCGAGAAGATGAGCAGCGTGGGCTCGTCAGCGAAGGCTAACGAGATCCTGATGCGGACGAGTAGCCCTGAGGAGTACAGGGTCGGCGCGCCCTTCATGACGCTTTACGCGCTGATGGCTCAGGAGTACATGAGCAGGTACGGCGCGACGGAGGAGGACCTCGCGCTCGTCGCGGTCAAGAACCACGAGAACGCCACGAGGAACCCTCTGGCGCAGCTCCAGAAGAAGATAACCGTTGAAGACGTACTTAAGTCCCCGTACATCTCGAAGCCCCTTAAGCTATTCGACGCCTCCCCTCTCTCAGACGGCGCCGCGGCTTTGCTCCTGAGCTCCGAGCCGAGGAAGTACACCGACACACCGGTCTACATTAGGGGCGTCGGCATCGCCCACGACCACCCCGGGGTGTACCAGAGGGCGGACATAGCGGCCATCGACGCGGCTAGGCGCGCGGCTGAGGCGGCTTACAGGATGAGCGGTGTGAGCGCGAAGGATGTGAGCCTCTTCGAGGTTCACGACGCTTTCACCATAGCGGAGATAATCCTCTACGAGATGCTCGGCCTGGCCCCGAGGGGCGAGGGGTACAAGCTCATCCGGGAGGGGGTAACCAGCTTCACGGGCTCCCACCCGGTAAACCCGAGCGGGGGGCTTAAGGCTAAGGGCCACCCGATAGGCGCGACTGGGGTGGGTATGGTGGCGGAGGTTTTCTGGCAGCTACGCGGGGAAGCTGGGGCGCGGCAGGTGAGCGGCGCTGAAGTCGGCGTTGTTGAGAACCACGGAGGGACGGGTGCAACGTCGGTGGTTTTGGTCTTTTCGAGGTGAGGGGTATGGCGTGGAGAGTGAGGGTGTTTAGCGAGCTGTACCTGTCGGTTGAGCCGCACAAGTCCACGTGCGCCATAGCCATCGTGGAGAACGAGAGGGGGGAGAGGCTTGTTGCGCGGGTACCTGCCAGGTACTTCGGGAAGATAAAGCAGGGCGTGGAGGGCGAGGTTGTCGAGGAGTGGAGCGTGTTCGGCAAGCTCCCGGTCTTCATACCCAGGGTGCAGGAAGAGTACAGGAGGGTCGCCCTCGTCACCGGTGGGAGCAGGGGGATTGGGGCGGCGATCGCGCTGGAGTTCGCGAAGCACGGGTTCGATGTCGTGGTGGCGGACATTGTTCAGGACGCTGAGACCGAGAAGACCCTGGAGGCTATCCGGAGCCACGGCGTCAGGGCCTTCTTTGTGTACATGGACGTTTCGAAGAGCGAGAGCGTGTTCAAGGCTGTGGACGAGGCGGTGAAGCTCGCCGGGAGGATAGATGTCCTCGTCAACAACGCCGGGATAACAAAGGACACGTACCTCGAGAGGATGAGGGAGGAGGACTGGGACGCGGTCATAAACGTCAACCTCAAGGGAGCGTTCCTCTGCTCGAAGGCCGTTCTACCCATCATGAAGCAGGTGGGCGGCGGGGTGATTGTGAACATCTCGTCCATCGTTGGGCTTCTCGGCAACATCGCCCAAGCAAACTACGCCGCCTCGAAAGCCGGCCTCATAGGGCTCACGAAAACCCTAGCGAAGGAGCTCGCGCCCTACGGGATCAGAGTCGTGGCGATAGCGCCGGGCTTCGCGAAGACGAGGATGGCTCTAGCCGTGCCCTCAGCTATACTCCAGGAGTACATGCGGCGCATTCCTATACCGAGGCTCGTCGAGCCCGAGGAGATAGCGAAGCTGGTCTACCACGTTGTGGAGAACGAGGCTTTGAACGGGGTCGTGATACCCATAGACCTGGGAACCACGATAGCATCCCCAATAGCTTAGGCGGCGTTAAGAGTAGTTTTTCTCCCAGTCTTTTTTAACGGCCATCATGAAGTCTATTACTGAGCTTATAACCTTGAACTCCGCCCTCCTGAGGGACTTTATCACGCTCACCCTGGAGACCCCGAGCATGTTCGAGAGGTCAACGCTGTCCACACCCTTGGGCCAGGAGTAGTACCCCTTGCTTAGGGCGATTTTCAGCAGGTTCAACTGCTTGGGAGTCAGCCTGTTGAGCTGGGATATCATGCGGAGCACGGGGATGTAGTTCGCCGAGACGGCGACGAAGTCGTCTTCAGCCACCTCGTTGAGGTAGTACCTTCTAACGTGGTCCCTCTCCTTAACCCTGTCGAGGAAGTCGTAGAACTGCTTCTTGCTGACGAAGCCTAGGGTCCAACGCTCGACGCCGTTCCTGGCTATCCACGGCGACACGAACATGGCTCCCATTTTGACGCTGGTCTCCATAGTGTGTGTTTTAAGGATATACATGTAAACGCGCCACGTGTCTTCCGTCTTGCCGATGACCTTGTAATCCTTAACCTCAGGGATACTTGAGATGGCATCCAAGACGTTCTTCACACTAGCCTCGTCATCCCCCTTTATAGTTAGGTAGAGCTGCTCCACTCCTCTCGGGAGCTCCGAGACGTTGACGGTTAAGACGGTTGTCGTAATTCCCTCACGTTTTTCCGTGAGCTTCACGACAGGGCAGTCGTACTGCTCAATGTCAAACACTCCTATGTACATTTCATCCCGTGAATTCGTCGCAAAACTAACTTTTAAAGCTATCCATGCCCCTTTATTAAGTACGTTCTAAGCCGAAGCTCGAAGCGCTAAGCATTTATCCTATTGAAGCGCAATCTCCCCGTGACAGGGCTGAAAAACATCAAGATCCAAGTTGGAGATGAGGAGTACGCGCTCCTCCTCCGGGAAGGCGGCCGGAAGGCGATGGTTCTCGTGCACGGAAATCTCTCGAGCTCCGAAATATGGCATCCGCTCATTGGGGAAATCCCAGAAGAGTACACAATCGTCGCCCCGGACCTGTGCGGCTTCGGGGAAACGCGCTGCAACGGTATAGACGCTACCCGCGGGTTTGGAACGTTCACTGACCAGGTGCTGCGGATAATGAGCCACCTCGGAGTTGGGAAAACCGTGTTCGTAGGCCACAGCATGGGCGGGGGAGTGGTCCTCGACGTGATGTCCAGGCGCCCGGAAGTCGTCGAGCTGGCAATTCTCGTAGACCCCATGCCACCTTACGGGATGGGGGGAGTCAAGGGCCTCAACGGCGAGCCCTGCTTCCCGGACTACAGCGGCTCCGGTGGGGGTCTGATCAAGGTCTACAACCCCATGTTCCTCGGTGTGCTCGAGAAGCTTAAGAAGGGTGAAGCTCTTACCGGCGACGAGAGGCAACTGCTGGACGCCACCGTGGGCCTGTACTTCGCCCCAGGCTACAAGCCCAGCGAGAGGGTTTACGAAGCCATACTCTCGATGATGCGTAAGGCGAGTCTGGGCGACGACTTCTACCCCGGGGACTACACGCAGAGCCCTAACTGGCCGTTCGTGGCTCCAGGCACGAGAGGGGTGCTTAATGCCATGTCCCCCAAGTACTTTAACGCTAGGCCGGCCCTGCAGGCCCGCAGCAAGCCACCAGTCGTGTGGATTCACGGTAGCCAGGACCTGATGGTCTCGGACTCGAGCCCCGTGGACATCGGCTTCCTGGGGAAGAGCGGCTTCATACCAAACTACCCTGGGGAGGAGGTGTTCCCACCGCAGCCCATGTTCAGCCAGATAAAGGCTTTCCTGGAAGAGTACCGCGACCGCGGCGGCAGCTTTGAGGCGAGGATCATAGAGGGGGCCGGCCACACGCCGTTCGTCGAGAAGAGGGAGGAGTTCCTGGAGATCTTCAGGAAGAGCCTGCCGTAACGGCTATAACTTACCAGTGGTTAACCCTGTTAACTAAAAACGTAAAATCAAGACGCGCGTGTTTTCTCCCTTAGGTATTTAGATGAGCCTGAGTGCGGTTTACAGCTGTGGCAGGTGGGTCAACGACTGGATCTCGAGGAGAGCTGACATTACAGGCGGCTGGGTTGCTCTAAAGGACAATCTCGAGAAGCCCCTGCGGGTTGCCACCTTCTCGCAACTGGACAGGGATGCCGGTCGCATCGCGGGGCTCCTCCGCGAGGAGTGGGGCGTGGGCAAGGGGGACGTTGTAGCTATACTCTCGTGGAGCCGGATAGAGTTCGTCGAGGTGCTTCTCGCGTGCTTCAAGCTGGGGTGCGTGCTCGCCCCGATAAACACGCGCTACAGCAAGAGGGAGGTCTCGGAGTTCGTGGAGCAGACTAAGCCCAAGGTGGTTCTCTACGAGCGCGAGCTCGAGCAGGGTGTTGAGGGGATCAGCGTGGATAAAGCGTGCTACGACTGCGCAAGCGAGTTCAGCTTCTCTTCGAGGCAACCGCTAGAGGCATCTGCGGAGTGCTGCTTGGAGGACCCGGCTATGCTCCTCCAAACCGGGGGGACGACGGGGAAGCCCAAGTTCGCGGTGGTTAGCCACAGGATGATCCTGTGGAACGCGCTGAACACCGTGAGGGACCTGATAATACCCGGTGACGTGACGATCAACACACTGCCTCTCTTCCACATAGGCGCGTACACGTACCTCATCCCCCTCCTTATCTTCGGCGGCACAAGCATCCTGATGCACAGGTGGAACGTCGACGAGTTCATAGACCTGGTTGAGCAGGAGCGGCCATCGTTCCTCTTCCTCGTCCCGACGCAGCTCCGCATGCTCCTGCAGTCCCCTCGCTTCAAGGACGCTGACTTCTCCTCGGTGAGGTGGATAACCAGCGGGGGTGGGGCGCTGACGCGCGACCTCATCGAGAAGATATTCGAGAAGGGTGTTGTCCAGAAGCAGGGCTTCGGTATGACGGAGATGGGCCCAGGGGTGTTCGCGCTCGACCCGTGGGACGCTCAGCGCAAGATGGGCTCCATAGGCAAGCCGAACCTCCTGGTTGAGGCCAAGATCGTGAACCCCGAGGGCGCTGAGGTGCCGGCTGGCGCGGAGGGGGAACTGCTCCTCCGAGGCCCCTCCGTGTTCGCGGGCTACCTCAGGAACGAGGAGGAGATGCGGGCCCTCGTGCGTGACGGGTGGATCGCGACGGGGGATGTTGCCCGGAGGGACGAGGAGGGCTACTTCTGGATTGTGGGGAGGCTGAAGAACATAATAAGGAGCGGCGAGGAGAGCGTGTACCCCGAGGAGATCGAGAAGCTCCTGCTCATGCACCCGAAAATCAAGGATGTGGTGGTGATCGGCGTGCCTGACGAGAAGTGGGGGGAGGTGCCCAAGGCGCTGATCGTTCTCAAAGAGGGCGAGAGGATCACAAAGGAGGAGGTGGTGGAGTTCCTGCGCGACAAGATCGCCAAGTACAAGATCCCCAAGTACGTCGAGGTCGTGAAGGATCTCATCTACACAGAGACGGGGAAAGTATCCCGGTCGGCGCTCAAGCAGATGTACGGTCAGCCTCGGGACCGGTTGGAGGTGTAGAGCTATGGGTTACTACACGACTTCCGACGGCGTGAAGATATACTACGAGCTCCTGGGTACAGGTGAGAAGACTGTTGCGCTGCTGAACGGTATCGCGATGAACACCCTTGGGTGGAGGGTGCAGGCCGAGTACCTGAGGAACAGGGGTTTCAGGGTTCTCCTGCACGACATGAGGGGGCAGGGGCTCAGCGACAAGCCTAAGGGTGGCTACAGCCTTGAGAGGCACGCCCTAGACCTGAGGGAGCTGATGGAGGGCTTAGGGATCCGGAGCGCTTCGCTCGTGGGTATATCCTACGGGGGGAAGGTGGCGCTGCTCGCGGCAAGCATGTTCCCCGAGCTGATCGAGAAGGTGGTCGTCCTCAACACCTCCCACGCTGTTGACCGGGCGCTCATCGCGAGGGTTGACAGGTGGATCACGGTGTCTAGGCTGAGGTCTGGCAGGCTCCTCTGGCAGGCGATGGTCCCGGACATCTTCTCCGACAGGTTCCTCAACGAGAACTTCCAGTTCGTCGCCTCGCTGGCGCCCAACTTCGAGCTCATCGACTTCGACGCTTTCCAGGAGATGGCAAAGGCGTTCGTGAGGCTCGACCTGAGGGGGAAGCTGGCCAAGGGTAAACCCACACTCGTGGTTTCAGGGCTCGACGACAAGTTCTTCCCTCCGAGGTACTCGAAACTCATAGCCGACGAGCTTCCAGGCTCGAGGTACGTTGAGCTAGACTGCGGGCACGTGTCGATTTGGGAGAAGCCCCATGATGTGAATCGTATTGTTTATGAGTTTCTAGTCGGGTGAGTGGTGTATGGGTTCGGGTATATGGGAGTTTTTAGAGCACAAGTACGCGAGAAGCCACGACGGCTTGAAGATCCACTACGTGGCTGTGGGCCAGGGCAAACCCGTAGTCTTCGTCCACGGCCTCGGTGAAAGCTTCGCCACATGGAAGCCGCAGCTCGAGTTCTTCCCCAGGAAAGGCTTCCGCGCAGTAGCGGTGGACCTCAGGGGTCACGGGGATAGCGAGATACCGTCCAGGAGGATAACCATGGAGGACTTCGCCAGGGATGTTCTGAGCGTCCTAGACGCTGAGGGGGTCGAAAAGGCTTACATGGTGGGCTACTCCATGGGTGCGCTGGTGCTCCTCGAGCTCTACAAGATCGCACCACAGAGGTTCGAGAAGCTCGTCCTCGAGGCAACCGCACCCGAGTACCCGCCTGCAATGACAGAGGTTCTCGAGAACATGTCCATGCACGAGATCGCTCAGCAGGTGGCGGAGTTCGCGGTCTCCCCCGTGGCGCCGAGCGAGCTTAAGAGGGAGATCTACGAGATAATCTCCCGTACAGACAAGCGCGTCTACATCCAGAGCGCTGAGGCGGCAACCCAGAAGAGCTACCGGGATATCCTGAGGTCTATACAGGTTCCCACGCTCCTGATCTCAGGTGAGCTGGACTACATTTCCCCGCCTGAGGTGGTCGACGAGATGTCGAGGCTAGTGCCCAACTCGAAGCCGCTGATACTAGGAGGAGTCGGGCACATGCCCCACCGCGAGAGGCTGGAGCTCTTCAACGAGGCTGTCCTGGAGTTCCTGACCGGTGTCTAGATTGAGGGGATTTATCCTCAGGACGTCCAACCTTACCAAGAGGTTCGGAGGCCTCGTGGCGGTCAACAACGTGAACCTTGGAGTCAAGCCCAACACGATCCACGCCATTATCGGCCCAAACGGGGCAGGCAAAACCACTCTTTTCAACCTGATAACAGGGGTTCTCAAGCCAACAAGCGGCAGGGTGTTCTTTGAGGACCGGGATATCACGGGCAAGCCCCCCCACGCGATCAGCGCGCTCGGGATCACGAGGTCCTTCCAGGTCTACTCGATATTCCCGAACCTCACAGTCCTCGAGAACATAAGGCTCGCAGTGCAGGCCTCTTGGGGAAGGATGAAGTGGGACTTCTTGAGGCCCGTCACCTCGTACAGGGAGGTGACCTGGGAGGCTATGAGGATCGCCTCGATAACCGGCCTCTACGCCAGGACCGGGCTCCTTGCCCGGGACCTCACACCGGGGGATAAGAGGAAGCTCGAGATAGCCATGGCTCTAGCCGGTAAGCCCAAGCTCATAGCCCTAGACGAGCCGACGGCCGGCGTATCCACGGAGGAGGTGCCCTCCATCACCCGCCTCGTCAGGAGGCTTAGAGACGAGATGGGGAAGACGGTGGTCGTCATAGAGCATAAAATAGACGTGGTACTAGAGCTGGCCGACACTGTTAGCGTGATGAGCCAGGGTAGCATTATCGCCGAGGGGCCGCCGAGGGAGATCGTGGAGAACCGGGAGGTTCAGAGGATATACCTGGGTGAGTGAGATGGGCGAAAAGATCCTAGTGGTTGATAACCTCCACACCTACATATCGGGCTACCACATCCTCCAGGGCGTTTCCTTCGAGGTCGAGAGAGGAACGGTCACCGCGATCCTCGGCAAGAACGGTGTGGGGAAGACAACAACTCTGAAGACCATAGCCGGGATTTACAAGCCCGCTAAGGGGAGAGTGGTTTTCAAGGGGGAGGATGTTACAGGTCTACCTCCGCATCGAGTCACGCTCAAGGGGGTTAGCTACGTCCCGGCTGAGAAGAATATCTTCGCGACGCTGACGGTGGAGGAGAACCTCCGCCTCGCCTACAACGGCCCCAAGGACAGGCTACTTGAGAGGCTCGAGGTGGTGTACAGCCTATTCCCTGAGCTGAAGAAGCTCTCCCGGATGATGGCTGGTAACCTCAGCGGCGGGCAGCAGAGGATGCTTGCTATCGCCTGCGGTATGGTGCGTGAGCACGAGTTGCTGATCCTGGACGAGCCGAGCGAGGGGCTAAGCCCGATTTACGTGAAATCGTTTCTGAGGAGGCTCAAGGAGTTTAAGGATGAACACGGGAAGACTGTTCTCCTGGTTGAGCAGAACTTCGCGCTCGCCAGGGAGATAGTGGACTACGTGTACCTCATGGATAAGGGTGTTGTCGTGACGGGTTTCCCGGCGAGCGCGTTGGAGGAAAACCGGGATGTCGTAAGGAGGATTCTTGGTGTGAGCCTGTAGGTGGTGGGTATGTTTACGTGGGATTTCTTCCTTAGCGCTGTTATTGACGGGCTAGCCTACTCTTCCATGATCTACATGGCTTCCCTCGGGCTTGTGATCATCTTCGGCCTGATGGACGTTTTCAACCTCGCGCATGGGGCCTTCTTCGGCCTAGGAGCGTACCTCTTCGTAACTCTCTACTACCTTACAGGGAACTTCGTTCTCAGCGCCGCCGTGACGCTTGCCTTGGGAGCCCTCGTTGGGCTAGCCACCGAGAGGCTGGTTATCAAGCCGGTTTACGGGAACCCTCTAGCCCAGCTACTCGTCACGATGGGGCTGATGACCCTGCTGTTCACGCTGATCCAGCTTATATGGCCCACTGGCCTGACTTTCCCCGAGACCAGCAACTTCCTCGTATCGGGCTACATTGAGGTGGGCTCGCTGAGAGTCAGGGTGTACAAGCTGCTCCTAGCCTCGTTCGGTTTCCTGCTCTTCGCCGCTGTCAGCTTAGTCCTCTCGAAGACGATGTTCGGGGTGAAGCTCAGGGCTGGGACGGAGAGCAGGGAGCTCGCGGAGGTGTTCGGAATCAATGTGTCGACGCTCTTCATGGTGGCGTTCTCGTTGGGGGTGGCTCTCGCGTTCCTGGGAGGAGCCCTCGTAGCGCCCCTGACGCACGCTACGGTTGAGCTACCCGTGTACTTCTCGCTGCTCAGCTTCGCGATTCCCGTCGTCGGGGGGATGAAGAGCTACACTGGAGCCTTCTACGCTAGCCTCCTGATAGGCTTCATTGACCGCTTCACAGCCTACTTTGCCCCATGGATAACCTTCGCCATCGACCTCTTCGTTATGATCATCGTGCTCGTGGTTAAACCCGAGGGGCTGTTCGGTAGGTGATGCGAGTGGAGAGGCTAAGGCAATTAGTCCTCCCGGAAAGGTTCGTCGGCTACGCCTCGCTGACCACCCTCCTCGTCGTCCCTTGGCTGGACCGGACGCTCGGCTCAACTCTCGCCATCGCGTACGTGTGGGCCTTGCTAGCCCTAAGCTACAACGTGCTCATCGGTCTAGCGGGGATAGCCAGCTTCGGCCACGCTGTGCCGTTCGGCGTTGCGGCGTTCCTGACAGCCATCATGCTAAACGCCGGTGTGCCGTACGCGGCTACGATGATCTGCGCGGCACTGGTCGCCGCTCTAGCATACACTGCGGTGGGTGTTCCTGCCTTCCGCGTTAGGGGGCTGTACTACGCTATCCTGACCCTCGCGGTGGCGGAGGCGCTCAGGAGCACGATCGAGTCGACTGCTAGAACCACGGTGGCCATAACGGTTGGGTCGATACCAGAGCTGACGAGCGCCTTTGGCCTCTGGCTGTACCTCGCCGTCCTCGCGCTAGCTCTAGCCGTCACCTTCGTCTCAGCCGTGAACGACGTTAGGTATACTCGGAGGAGGAGAGTGAAGTGGGCCAAGACCGTCGTCTACGCGGCGATGCTCGCGCTGCTCGCCGCCGCCTCCGTTAAATCGTTCGCGGATTCGCTCGGGTTCCTCGCCGAGCTGGGTGCAGGGGCACCGTATGTCAAGGTCATCAGGTTCCTCTACCCCATAAACCTCTACCTCCTCTCGCTTCTAACGCTGTACGTCTCATACCTCGTGGTGAAGCGCATCTCCGTCTCCCCGCTCGGCGCATCGCTCCTGGCGGTTCGCGAGAACCCGATCAGGGCCTCCGTTCTCGGCTACAACGTCTTCGCGCACCAGCTCGCCGCTTTCCTCATCTCGGGCTTCTTTGCCGGCGTCGCTGGCAGCGTGTACGTTGCCCTCATACCTACGGTGATGACCGACGTCTTCTCCTCGGACAAGACGTTCACAGCCCTGGTTGGGACAATAGTAGGTGGCATCGGGACGCTACCCGGGCCCATAATCGGGGGGATACTCGTCGGCGTCCTGAGGGACTACCTCTCGGCCCTCTCGCCCACACTACTGAGCGTCGGGTGGCTCTCCATGCAGCAGGCACAGCTCCTCCCCAGCTTCCTGCTCGGCCTGCTCTACGTGGTTGTCGTGCTCTCGCTGCCCTACGGGATCTGGGGGACTTGGCTGCTTAGGGGCTGGAGGCTCAAGCGAAGGCTTGAAGCACTTCTCGGAGGGGAAACTAGTTAACCTTACTTTTATTTACAAACCATGCTTCTACTCTTAACCGATGGTAGCGAAACCTGAGATCAAGAAGTACGCGCGCATCGTGAGCACCGGGATCTCGCTGGGCAAGAACCTCGTGACCAACGACGACTACGAGAAAGTCTTCGGCCTCAAGCTCCCCGATGCCTGGAGAAACGCCCTCGAGAACAGGATCGGGATTAAGCACCGCTACGTCTCATCCCCTGACCAGCCCCCCTCAGACCTCGCCGCCGAGGCGGCGCGCATGGCCCTCGAGAACGCTAAGCTCAGCATCGACGACATCGACCTGATAATCGTGGCCACCGATACCCCCGACTTTCAAACCCCCCCGACGGTCAACCCCCTCCACTACAAGCTCGGGGCGAAGCTGAAAACAGGGGGCTTCGACATCAACGCCGCGTGCGCCGACAACACGATCGCGTTGATACTGGCAAGCCAGAGCATCATGCTCAACGAGGATGTTAACTACGCTCTCGTCGTCTCCCCCTACACCATGACGAAGTTCATCGACCCGCAAGACGTGACGGCCTCGGTCTTCTCCGACGGCGCCGGTGCGGTGATACTGGGGCCGTCAGAGGAGCCAGGCTTCATAACCGGGAAGATAATAGCGGACGGAAGCTACTACGACTACTGGGGTATATACGTGGGCGGGGCTAGGCCTGTCTCCGAGGAGGTGATTAAGGAGAAGTGGCACAAGCTGAGGTACCTGAAGCGCTACCCGCCCGACATCAACCTCCGACACTGGCCCGGGCTCGTGCAGGACACGCTCAGGAAAGCCGGGCTGACACCCAACGACATAAGCCACTACTTCGTCACGCAGGTTAACAGGGAGATGATACACCAGCTGATGAGGCTCCTAGGGCAGCCCATCGAGAAAGCCCCGACGATAATGGAGAAGTACGGCTACACCGGCTCAGCCTGCGTGTTCATGGCTCTCCACGACGCTGTGACCCAGGGGAGGATCAAGAAGGGGGATTACATCCAGTTCGTGACCTCCGGAGTAGGCTTCGTGATGGCCAGCGCGGTGTTCCGCTGGGTGTGAAAAGCCGGGGCGTGAATAGTAGTTAACCTTATCTTTATTCAACACGTTTTTCGCCACTCTAGACTCGTATGGCAAGAAAAAAGGTAGCTGTTATACTCGCACTGCTCCTTGCTCTCTCAGGGCTCTCCGGAACGCTGAGCGCGCAGCCGCAGGAGATCCGAATAGGCATCGTCACGGACAGGTCAGGGGCGCTGAGCTACTACGGCGACATGTCTATAAACGGCTTCATCCTAGGCCTGATGTACGCTCTGAACATCTCTAGCTTCGAGACCGTCACTCCCAACCTCGAGTGGAAGCTGAACTGGCAGGGGAGGACTATACACATAATCGCCGCCAGCAACGTCCCAGCGGGGCAACAGGTCCCGGACCCTGTGACGGCCACGAAGGCAGCCGAAGACCTCATCCAGAACAAGGGCGTCGAGATCCTTGTCGGCACGGCTGACAGCCCCTCAGCCATCGCTCTGACTCAGATCGCGGAGAAGTACAAGATAGTGTTCATCGTCGTCCCAGCGGCGGACCACGAGATAACGAAGACCTACCTCAACAGGTACGTCTTCCAGCTCTCTAGCACGACGTGGCACGACGCCATCGCGGGGGGCACCTTCGCGGTTAAGCTCGGCAAAACCGTCGCGTTCATCGCGCCCAGCAACTCCTGGGGCAGGTCCACCGTTGAAGCATGGTCCAGCGTGATACAGCAGAACGGGGGCACCGTTGTAGCCGACATCTACGCGCCTGTCACCACAACGGACTTCACGCCCTACATCCAGGCGCTCCTGGCCTCCAAGGCAGAGGTCTTCATACCCGTCTGGAGCGGGGCCACAGCCCTAACCCTTTACCAGCAGATAAACGCGTCCGGAGTCTACCAGAAGATGAAAGTGACGTCCGGCATCCCGGATCTCGCGACGCTGAACTTGTTGCGAATGGGCCTCTACCTCCCCAACTACCAGGGTATGATGAAGTACGCCTGGAACCTTCCGCAGAACAACCCCGTTAACAACTGGCTTGTCTCCAAGTACGTGGAGCTCTACAAGCAGAAGGCGCTGCCGACGATGGGATCCCTCCTCGCGGCCTTCCCGCTGCCCGATCTGTTTGTCGGCGAGGGCTTCGTCGCCGGCCACGCACTAGGCCTTGCACTGAAGAAAACCGGGGGCTCCACGGACTCCGAGAAGCTTATAGCGGCCCTGGAGGGTCTAAACTTCTTCTCAGTTAAAGGCCAGATCACGATCAGGAAAGAGGACCACAGGACCGTGCAGGACATGTACATAGCGCAGATAGTCTGGGACAACAGCACTCTCGCGAAGTACTACAGGCCGGAGGAGCTGCCAGACCTCTACAAGCCCCTGCTTAAGACCGGCATTTTCGCCCCCAAGTACATCGACACCGTGCAGAGTGTGACGCCTCCGATTGAGGTGAACCTCTACGCTCAGCAGCCTCAGCCCACTCAGCCTCAGCAACCGCCAGCCCAGCAACCCGCCCAGCCGGCTCAGGACTACACGATGATCATCATAGCCTTGATAGTTGTTGCAGTGGTAGTCGCGGCCGCCCTGATCGCCCTTCGCAGAAGGCAGAAAAAATAAAACTGCTCTTTTTCCCATTCTTTTCTTCTAACTCCTCAGAATACGCCATGTTAGCCAAATCTCGTTTCTAGGCGTTGCGCTTATTTCCCAGCAAATCGCAGGAGTAGTAGGCGAGGCAAGGTGGCTTCTCGTAGGGCCAGGTTTGTTGTCCACGAGCACGACGCAAGGCGCGCGAGGCTGCACTACGACCTGAGGATTGAGATGGGTGGGGTGCTGAAGGACTGGGCCTTCAGGAAGCAGCCGCCCCTGGAGCCCGGTGTCAAGAGGTACGGTGTGCAGCAGGAGGACCACGGGCTCGAGTGGCTGGACTTCGAGGGGGAGATAAAGGAGGGCTACGGGGCTGGGACGATGAGGATCTGGGACAAGGGGGAGTACGAGCTCCTGGAGTCCTCGGGCGACAAGCTTGTCCTGAGGTTTTACGGCTCGAAGCTGAAGGGGACCTACGTCCTCCTCAGGTTCAAGGACGGCTGGCTCTTCTTCAAGACGAGGTA
Source organism: Infirmifilum sp. NZ (assembly GCF_022693705.1). Taxonomy (NCBI): domain Archaea; kingdom Thermoproteati; phylum Thermoproteota; class Thermoprotei; order Thermofilales; family Thermofilaceae; genus Infirmifilum; species Infirmifilum sp. NZ. Next base: position 64,465 of record NZ_CP094288.1, on the reverse strand, counting down.
GGCAAGGGTTTTAGCGCCCCTTGCCTCCAGGTTTGTAGTGGTGATGAGGCAAAGCCCTCCGATTGGTGAGGAGGCTGCGCCCAACTGACCGCTAGCCACCGAGTGCCCTGCTATTCGAATGGCTGTGGTCCGGCTTGGGGCCTCTGATTCGCCTCTCATGCCGACGAAGATCGGGGAGCACGTGAAACAGCTGGCTCAGCGCCACGAGCCTGCCGCCGAGCAGCAGCGCGGCAAGATACGTGAGGAGCGTCTGCGTGGTCACGGGTACTGGGCTTAAGGGTAACGGAACCACACAAGCGCCCCAGCTGCCGTGAGGGCGGCGAAGAGGGCTGAGAGCAAAAGGTCGCGGGGCTCACTGCCTGCACACTAACTCCCTTAGGAGAGAGGGGTACAGGTGCTTTTTACCTCCTTTTAAAGCGTCCCACTCGTGGAGGATCCTCACGGCCTCGTTAGCCACTCTAACGGCGTCCTCAACCCCCGCCTCTGGGACGAACTCGTCTGTCACCCTGTTGGCTAGGACGGCGAGCACCGCCCCGGCTCTGGCCCCGTAGATCGACGCGAGCGTGAACACCGTTGCGGCCTCCATCTCGAAGCTCAGCACCCCGGCGGCCTGGAGGTCGGCCATGAGGCTTGGGGACCAGCTCGGCTGGTAGCCCTTGAACCCCGGCCTGGACTGCCCCGTGTAGAAGGTGTCGGTTGAGGCGACGACGCCCACATGGTACCTCGCGCCCAGGCTCTCGGCCGCCTCTATGAGCGCCAGCGCGACTTCGAAGTGCGCTAGGGCTGGGTATTCCGCCATCACGTACTCCTGGCTGGCGCCGTCGAGCCTGACGGCCCCGGTGGCGATCACGAGGTCGCCGACCCTGATGTCACGCTGTATAGCCCCCGTGGTCCCGACCCTTATGAGCGTACCGGCTCCGACCCTCAGTAGCTCCTCGACGGCTATGGACGCGGCGGGGCCCCCGATACCGGTGGACGTGGCTGAGATGGGTGCCCCCTTGTACCTCCCGGTGTGGGTCGTGTACTCGCGGTGCCTCGCGACCTCGCGCCTCTCATCCCAGAAGCTGGAGATCAGCGGAACCCTGTCTGGGTCGCCGGGGAGCAGAACGTACGGGGCGACATCGCCGGGCTTGCACCTGATGTGGTACTGCAAGCCTCCCCCGAGGTCGGGGCTCCTGGCCGAGACACTTGCCACGAGTGGCTGGGGAGTAGCAGGCTAAAAAACATTATTTTGCTGTCTGCTCGCTACAGCTTCGAATAGAGAAAGAGTAGGTTTAGAAAAAGGGGGTTGTGATTGGGGCTACGGGTTTTAGTCCTCGATTGTTGCCCTCTCGAAGGATCTGACGCCTATGAAGAGCAGGATGGCCGTTAGGGCGAGCAGGAGCGCGATGTCCTCGGCTGGGTCGAAGTAGGATACCCCGGTGAGCCAGAACCGCATGCCGTCCACGGCGTAGGTTGCGGGGTTGAAGTAGGCTATCGCCTTCATCCAGTCGGGCATCGTAGTGAGGGGGTAGAAGATGCCGCTCATGAAGAGCAGGGGCATCGTTATCAGGTTGACGATCATCTGGAAGCCCTCCATGCTCGAAAGCTTCACAGAGAGGGCTATGCCGAAGCTCGCGAAGCCCAGGGAGAGGAGCAGCCCGTAGAGGAACGCCGGTATCACGCCTGCGGGGTTGAGGCCAGGGGCTATCAGGAAGACCAGCGCGAGTATCACCATGGCCTGGAGGTTCACCACCAGCGCGTCGCCGAGCGCCCTGCCCAGGATCACCTCCGCCCTGGACGCGGGGGCGACGAGGGTCTCCTTGAGGAAGCCGAACTGCTTGTCCCAGATCACCGACACCCCGCTCATGAAGGAGCCGGTCATTACGGTCATGGCGACCATCCCTGAGGCGAGGTAAGTTAGGTAGTCTAGCCCCCCGAACATCGCCCTGGCGCCCGGGAAGCTGAAGGCCCTGCTCCACCCCATGCCGAAGAAGACCAGCCATATCAGTGGCTGGACGATGGTCATGACGAGCCTGGACCGCGCGTTTACGAACCTCTTCACCTGCCTGTATACCATCGGAACTACTCCCTTCATAACCTACCACCTCCTATGCGGCGGCCTGGGCCCGCCCTCCTCAAGCGAGTCGCGGAGCTCGCGCCCCGTCAGGTGGATGAAGACCTCGTTGAGAGTGGGCCTCTTGTACGTGACCTCCACAATCCTGAGCCCCTTGCTTCCGGCGAGCTCGAATATCCTGGGCAGCGCGGTTGAGGCGTTCTTGACCACGAGCTGCACTGTGTTCCTTGAGACGGGCTTGCAGTTCTCGATGAAGTCGGCTTCAATGCAGGGCGTGGCCTCGATGTGGCCGTCGAGCTTGAGGTAGACCACCTCGTTGCCGAGCATCGACTTCAGCTCCTCGGGGGAGCCCTCGGCCTTTATCTTGCCGTGGTCCATTATAGCTATGCGGTCGCACAGCTGGTCCGCCTCGTCCATGTAGTGCGTCGTCAGGAGGATGGTCATGCCGTGCTCCTTCTTTATAGCCGTTATGTAGTCCCATATCTTCACCCGCGTCTGGGGGTCCAGGCCTATCGTCGGCTCGTCGAGGAACAGTATATCGGGCTCGTGGAGGAGGGAGCGGGCGATCTCGAGCCTCCTCCTCATGCCCCCGGAGAAGTTCTTCACAAGCTTGTTGGCGTAGGGCTTCAGCTCCACGAAGTCGAGGAGCTCGTAGATCTTCCTCTTCAGCTCCTCCCCGCTGAGCCCGTACAGCCTGCCGTGGATGTACATGTTGTCGTAGGCCGTGAGCTGGTTGTCGATGCTCGGGTCCTGGAAGACGATGCCTATGCGCTTCCTCACCTCGTGGGGCTGCTCGACCACGTCGAAGCCCGCCACGAGCGCCCTACCGCTGGTGGGCCTCAGGAGCGTCGTCAGGATGTGTATGGTGGTTGTCTTGCCGGCGCCGTTCGGCCCCAGGAGGCCGTAGATCTCACCGCTCTTGACCTTGAAGCTTACGTGGTCCACTGCCGTCACGTCCTTAAACCTCTTAACTAGGTCCTCCACGACGATTGCCTCACTCACCGCCACCACCCCTCAGGATACCCAAAACCCTGTACTCGAAGTCCATAATAGCCCTCCTGAGCTCCTCAACTTGCCTGTCACTCAACCTATCCATACTCCCCAGTACCTCGTCAACAACCTGGAAGACCCGGGAGAGCCCCGAGTCGTTAAAACGCCTGAACGATCGGGCGAGCCTCAAAACCTCCTCAACCTGGCTGCGGTGGCTCTCGAGAACCCTCCTCCCCTCCTCGCTCAAGCGGTAGACCTTCACAGCCTTACCACCCCTTTCAACCTCATCGACCTCCACCAGCCCGCTCCTAACCAGGCTCCTGAGCAGTGGGAAGAAGGCGCCACTGCTCGGCATGAAGCCCGTCAGCTCGCCGAGCCTCCGCATGATCCCGTACGCGTGCGTAGGCTCCTCGCTGAGTATCTGGAGCACGAGCAACCTCAAGCCACCCCGGAACCTGCTCTTGAACCGAAACCTCTGCATACATGTCTGCAGACAGTCTATAGACATTACTTTATAAACCTTTCGCATAAGGGAAGCTATCCCTAGACCACTCAGTATTTATCCCTCCGCGGCGGATTCAATGAAGGATGATTGAAGGTCTGGAGCCCTGAACAGTGATGAGAAACTTTAACCCTGAATCCCAACATATCTTCGAAGCTTTCCGGAAGAAACAGCTCTGCCCGGCGGTGAAAAGAACCCCTTTCACTTTCGAGTAGTTGGAACCCGGCAGAGCTCTAACGATGTATCTGACCTTAGCGAAGCTAGCGTGTAGGAGTAAGCCGTATACGCATCGTATTCTTCAGTCTTCGAGCTCTGGGAGCTACCCCGCCTTCGAGTAGTTCTCCAGAACCTGGTGGGTTCACAGAAGCGATCAGGAAAAGTAACGCGAGGACCGTTAGCGAAGCCACCACACCTTTCGGCTAGTACCCGCCCGCGAAATCCAGCGCTAAGCTTAACCCTTCAACCTAATCTAATACTTTTCCTGTTCCTTGCTAGTTAACAGTCCAGCCTGGAGCACAGCAATCTGCGGCTTTCGACCTTGTCTATGCCTTGTGCCAACAGTATGGCTCAGCCTTCAAGCGTGCTTGGACAGAATGGACTTGTACTCGGATAACCCTAGGGATAGAATCTTCTCATCTGTTGGCCGACCCTCCGCGTCCCATCCTCTAAGGGCGTAGTACTCGTCAAGTGCGTGGTCGAGCTCTTGCTTCGGCGTCTTCCCCGCTATCGGTCCAGAGCTGTAGGGCTGAAGAACTATCTCTGGTAGACGGTCGTCCCTCCTGGTAACGCCAAGGGCGTTATTGATCACCCTCTTTAGGGTGAAGGACCTGTCACCTAGAATGAACACCGCCTTGGAGTCTATGTCCCATCCTGTGGCTAGCGAGAGTAGCCTTGCAAGCTCGGAAGACTTGAGGCCTGTGAAAATGCACAGCAGAGCGGAGTTGAAGACTTCCCTTAGGTTCTGCATGGCAATCACGACAGAGGCTTTGCCCTCGAGCGTGTGAAACTCCCCTGGACCTATTCCAAGTTCTGGATCCTCGAAAGCTCCCATGTCTGCTAGGTAGGAGTCCGCTCGCAGGTGGCACGCCCCCCTGGGGCCTGTTGCGTAGCTCAGCGCTACCGAGTAGAATGCTCTAGGGTCGTGCATTGGGATTTCGAGCCCCTTCACGTGAGCCGCGATCTCCTCGGGTACACCGAGCCTCTTGGCCGCTACCCTGACGCCCTCTGCCAGGGTATCGCCGAGGCCCCTCCTGTAGGCTATGTCAACGATCATACTCTTCAGCGCCTCCCCGTCACCCCACCGAGGCTTCATACCGCTCACGTAGCCCCTCTCGGAGGAGTAGTTGAGGAAAGCTATTGTGACACCTGTGGATATCGTGTCAAGCCCAAGGTCATTGCACAGGTGGTTCGCCTCAACCACCGCCTTTATGTCTGCTACGAGGTTTAGCGAGCCCAGGCTGGCGAGCGTCTCGTACTCAGGACCGTCCACGATTCCTCCTTCTACGCGCACTCTGCGGCCACAGCCTATCGGGCACATGTAGCAGGCGAGGGGCTCTACTTTGAACACCTCCCTGAGGCGAGATCCGCTAAGCTGCGATGGATCGAACTCGAGGCTGGTGAAGTACTTCCCGGGAATGTCGCCGAAGTCGTAGCCGATGTCGAAGTAGGAGGCGGTTCCGAGTTCCCTCATGGCCTGCGCGGAGAGAGAGGTCGCTATCTTGCTCCAGAGCTCTCGCGCGTACGACTCGAACTCCTCTGTAGCAGCTCCAATTACGCCATCTCCGATAGCGGCGATAGCTTTGAGCTTTTTCGAGCCCATTACAGCTCCTAAACCCGTTCGCGCGGCCGCTCTCCCAGCGTCATTTATGATAGCCGAGATCTTCACCAGGTTCTCGCCTGCGGGTCCTATGCACGCTACACTGGCACTTGAGCCCAACTCCTGCTTGATCAGCCTTTGCGTTGCATATGTGCCTAACCCCCAGAGCTCCTTAGCTTCCCTAATCTCTGCTCTCCCGTCCGACAGGAAGATATAAACGGGCGTCTCACTGACACCGGTAACTACGATACCGTCAAAACCCGCGAGCTTCATTTTCGCCCCGAAAGCACCACCAGAGGTGGCTTCACCCCAAAGGCCCGTTAAGGGAGACCTCGAGGAGACCGAGTACCTGTTTGAAGTCGGGGCGCGGGTAGCGGTAAGGGGCCCAGTCATGAAGATCAAGGGGTTCTCAGGGGAAAGAGGGGGTGGCAGGCTTGGGCGCGCTTTAACATACAGGGCGGCTGAGAGCGATGCGCCCCCTAAAAACGATCTGAGAAGATTCTCGTCTGGGGTCCAATACTCTACCTTTCGGTTCGAGAGATCTATCAGCGCAACCCTCCCGGCATACGGCAACTTCATCTAGGGCTCCACCTCCTCGCTTCGTAAAGCTCGCGCTCGAGTTCGACCACCTCGCTTGGTAGTTCATGTGGAGCGCCCAGGAGGCTTGCCAGCACGTATACGAGCGCGGCTCTCTCGAGGTACACCATTGCGTCGAGAGCCTCCTCGAGGCTGGACCCGCACGTCAACGCGCCGTGATTGGCAAGCAGAACCGCGCTTTTCCCGCCAAGCGCTCTGACCACATTCCTGGCGAGCTCCTCGGTTCCTGAGGGAGCGTAGTCAGCGACCTCTACCGTTCCCCCAAGGTAGAGCACTGTTTCCTCGAGGAGCGGGGGGAGGCTCCTTCGAATAGCGGCAAGCACCGAGGAGTAGAGTGGGTGTGCATGCACGATTGCCCGCACGTCCTCCCGTGCATCGTAGATCGCAAGGTGCATCCGCGCCTCAACGGAGGGGTTACCGCGACCCTCAACAACGTTAAGGCTACGATCCACAACAAGAACATCCTCGGGCGATAAACGAGCCTTCTTCACCCCGCTTGGTGTTATGAGGTATAGGTCGCCCTGGGGGACCCGAACGCTGATGTTCCCGCTGTAGCCGTAATTCAGGTTTCTTTCCTCGAGGAACCTGAAAGCCTCCACGATGCCCTTCCTCAGCTCTGGGTATAACAATCAGATCACCTCCCTGTAAAACTCCAGCCAGTTATAATAAAGCGTGTTGTACTCCTGGCACTCCCCTTCAGGGGGTCTGACCCCCTCAACATCACTTACTGCGGCTACAGCCTCGCCAACCGACCTAAACTCGCCTAGCGCTTGCATCGTCAGAGCCAAGCAACCTAGCGCTGTGCCGTTGTGCTGCCTCGTGAACCTCGTCTCGAAACCCATGACGGCGGGCAGAATCTTCCGGAAGCTCTGAAGCCTTGTCAAGCCCCCTGTTACGCCGAAGAACGGCGAGGCTGCTCCAGACACGCTCCTGAGTTGCTCGTAGTTAGCCCTGACCGAGTAAGAGATGGATTCCAGGAGGCTTCGAGCGACGTCCCGTATTGCCACCTGCTCCTCGTGGAGCGAGAACTCGGGGACTCTCACGTAAATGTCTACGTCCTGCTCTCCTGTTTTCCTAGCGTTCATCACTGAGGCTCCGTGCTTGAATCGGACCCCCCGTGACCCCGGAGGAGACGACAACACAAGTTCGTCGAAGTACTCGTAGTCCCCGGGCCTCAGAAGGAGGCTCTCCACAAACCAGTCAACCACTCCACCGCAACGACCTGTATTACTCTCTAAGATCCAGTGCCCTGGGATTACGTGGACGCTCGTCCACATGCGCATCTCAGGATCTACGCGAGGCTCACTAAGGACCTGAACCACCGGGCAGGTTGCGCCCGCCACTGCACCGGCAACGCCAGTTACTGTCGCGCCAAAAGCCAGTGAAGCAACGTGGGTGTCCCCGCCGCACACGACAACGGGCGTTTTCTCGGGTAGGCCAGTTTTCCTGGATAGCTCGGGTGAAATGTTTTCGGATACGAGGCCCGGTTCGCTGATCTCCGCAAGCAACGCGGGGTCTACCGCGAAAGCCTCCAGCGCTACCTTGCTCCACTCCCGACGCCTTACGTCGAGGAGCATGGTGCTCGAAGCGCTGGAGAGCTCGCTGGTAACCCTCCCCGTGAGCCGTAACACAACCCAGTCGAGGAGCGTTATCACGTGAGCTATCCTCCGAGACTCTTCCTCAGCGTACTCGCGGAACCACTGAAGCCTCCCTGGTACGAAGAGCTGTGGAGGGTACTGTCCCGTGGACTCATAAACCCTGCGCAACCGGTCTTCAGCCAGGTCGATCGTTGCCAGAAAGCCTCTGGCGTCGATGTTCGGACCTACGTAAATTTCGTTCAGGTCTCTGTCGAGGAAGCATGCACCCCCACGCTGAGCAGTTACCCCTATTGCCCTCAGACTGAACTTCCTTCCGCGGAGCTGCTCGAGTACCTCTGAAATGGAGGTGTAGAGATCCGAGGTGAGCGAGTCAACATCATACTGCAGGATAAAGGGGAATTCTCCGCGCAAGATTCTCGGCACGCGTCTAGCCCCAGCGACAGCTCTCCCCTCTCGCGTTAGGGCTAGTGTCCTCAGGCACGATGTCCCAAGGTCGATTACCAGGAAAACCTCTTTCTCCATCTCTCCCAGACCTCCGGGTTCAGCAAGCGCCTAGGCTTCTCGCCTTTGAGGGCGAGAGTCAAGTCCTCGACAACCATCCAGGACTGCCTGTGAACAGTCTCGAGGGTATTGCCGCCGATATGCGGGGTGACCACGACGTTGTCGAGCTTGAGGAACCTGTTAGAGGAATCCACAGGCTCCTCCGTGAACACGTCCAAACCTGCTCCTGCGATTCTGCCCTGGGCTAGAGCCTCGTAGAGAGCGTCCTCATCCACGACAACCGGGTTAGCCAGGTTTAGGAGTATCGCTGTCGGCTTCATTAAGTCGATCTCCCTCTTGCCGATCAGGTTCACCGTCTCAGGGGTGGGAGGGACGTGCAACGTGATGATATCGCTCTCGCGGAGGAGCTCCTCGAGGCTTACAAGCCTAACCCCCAGCTTCTCCGCTTTCGCACTATCGACGTAAGGGTCGTATGCGAGGAGCCTGACGTTGAAGCCCGCAAGTAATTCGGCAACACGGCTTCCTATCTTGCCGAGCCCCACTATGCCGACAGTTTTCCCAGACAGCTCGCTACCCTCCAGCTCAGACCTGAGAGCTACAAAATCTTCGAAGCTGGAAACCGTAAACCCGCCCCGAAGTCTACGGTCGGCTCGCACAACTTTCCTCAGAACTGCGAGCATCAAAGCTACGGTCAGCTCTGCTACGGCGTTCGCGTTCCTCCCAGGCGTGTACGTGACGAGAACCCCCCGCTCGGTGGCCTTCGCAAGGTCTATGTTCTTGGAGGGGTCGTTTCTGCAAATGCTCACGATGCTGAGATCCGAGCCATCCAAAACCTCCGCGCTCACGCGCTCTAGCTCGACGATAAGTACATCGTATCCTTCACGCCGCACGCGCTCTAACAGTTCCTCCTCCGAGAGTACGTAGTGCCTGTCAAACCAGCTCTCGTACCTGACCTCGAGGTGCTTCCCAAGCTCAGCTAGAGCATCTTTCGCGAAGCGCGCCGTCACTAGTGCCTTCCGAGGCATGTTTCCCTAGAGCAGCAACTTCCTCATTTTTAGGAGATCGCTCATGGAGCCCTTAACTGTTATCCTGCCAAGTTGGTACTCTCTGATAGGGTTCGCCTTCTTGCTCATTATATCCGTGAATGTTGTGGACGACATAGTTATCCGGATATCTCCTTGGCCTTGTGCGCCCTCAATTACGCTTTTGAGAAGCCCATTCTCAATATTGAAGGTGTAGCTCTTACCTACATCGGGAAACTCGAAGATCACCACCTTTGTGAAACCAGAAAGCGACTTCACGACCTCCGGATCTTCAAACCTCTTCTTTAAAAGCTCTATACTTCTTTCTAAATCCTCGCCCATACGATTATAATCCGACTTAGTGACTTAATAAACTTAGTGTAAAGAAGATTAATTAAGCTAATAGATTCGCCCCACTTACATGTGGTATAATGGTCTTAAGAGAAATACATTTAAACAACCTAATTAGAGGATAGCACTGTATGCAAGCCGAGAAGTTCAGCTACTTTAAAGTGTTCCTGCTTGGGTTCGGCTTCTTCGGCATAAGCGTCATCTGGTCGGTCTACAACTCATACGTCCCGGTATTCCTAAAGGAGCTCGGGCTGGCCTCGTGGCTCGTGGGCTTCATAATGACTATCGACAACATCTTCGCCGTTGTGCTACTGCCCTACCTCGGTGTCCTCAGCGACGTTACGCGCACGCGTATCGGCAGGAGGAAGCCCTACATCCTCCTCGGCGCCCCGCCCGCCGCCCTCACCTTCGCGCTGATACCGTTCTTCAGGGCCGAGCTCCTGCCGATGATGGCGGTGATCGTCGTCATGAACCTGTCTATGGCGCTCTTCAGGTCGCCGGTCATAGCGTTCATGCCCGACATAACGCCGAGCGAGAAGAGGAGCCAGGCTAACGGGATAATAAACTTCATGGGCGGCGTCGGGTCCCTCCTCGCCTACTTCGTCGGCTCACTGCTCTACAAGATGAACCCCACCTACCCATTCGTGGCCTCAGGGGTCATCCTACTCCTCGCCAGCCTGCTGGTGATACTGCTAGTCGACGAGCCGGAGGAGTTCAAGGTCAAGGAAGCCGGGGGTCCCAGCTTCACCGAGGTCCTAAGGAAAACATTCAGGCAGAGCTTCAGGGAACTCGCTGACAACCTCAAGCTAGCGTTCACGGACCCCGACAAGAGCCTCCTGTTTATGCTCTCCTCCATCTTCCTCTGGTTCATAGGCTACAACGCCATCGAAACCTTCTTCACGAGCTACGCCAAGTGGTACATGGGGCTAGACGAGGCCACCGGGTCCTTCATCCTCGGTTTCGTCGCGCTGGGCTTCCTCATCTTCTCCCTCCCGGCAGGCTTCATCGGCGCCAAGCTGGGCAGGAGGAGGACGATGACTCTGGGGCTCCTCCTGCTCGTCTCCCTCCTGGCAGGTGTCCACCTCGCGGCTCTCAGCATTACAGGATCAGTGCTCGTCTATACTGTCGAGGCGCTGTTCTTCCTCGGGGGCTTTGCTTGGGCTCTGGTCAACGTGAACAGCCTGCCAACAGTGGTGGACATGACGACGCGCGAGAAGCTGGGGGCCTACACGGGGCTCTACTACTTTGCGTCGCAGAGCGCGGCAATCCTCGCTCCGCCTATCGCGGGCCTGTTCATCGACCTTCTAGGCTACCCGACGCTGATGCCCTACTCGATCGCCTTCCTCCTGCTCTCGGCCGTAACCCTTCAGTTCGTGAGGAAGGGAGAGGCCAGGAAGGGCTTCTAGAGAGGCTGGGAAACTCTTTTTATTCCGTTTTCTTTTTATTTCGTTTTATCGTCTCAGCTAAACTTAGCGTAAAGTATATCTGTGCCGAAAGCGAGTCCTGAATGTGCAGGAGGAGATACTAGCGGAGGTGGTGCGTGAGGGAGAGGTTGCTTTCCGGCTTCTAGGGCTTACGAGCAGCGAGGTGGGCCGCCTCCAGTCCCTGGCTCCCAGCATCCTAGAGCGCGAGGAGGAGATTGTCTCGAGCACCCTCGAGGCGATCAAGAAGATGCCCGAGACCTCCTCGATACTCCAGGACGAGAGCACGGAGCTCGGGCTGCGGATGGTCCTCGAGAGCCTCCTGACGTTCCTCTTCATGGGTGACTACGGCCGCGAGCACGCGGAGACGGTGTTCAGGGCTGGCCTCGCGTACATACAGCTGGGCCTCAGCGAGAGCGTCCTCGTCGGATCCGTGGGCCACCTGGTCGGCGAGGCAGCGAGGTTCCTTGAATCCCCCACAGACGTTCCGGCACTCGTGAAGGCGGCCTACTGGAACCTAGCTGTGGTTCTCCACGCCTACCAGCACCTCAGGATGTTCATCATCCGCGAGGCCGCCGGCATAAGCGGGAAGGTGCTGGACAGGCTTGTTAAGCTCTACACCGCTCAGGTCCTCGAGAAAATGGGGGTGAAAATACACTACTTAAAAAGCTACTCGCTTTTAAGGAAGACGACGTAGAGGAAGTAGCCGGCCGCCGCGAGCAGCGCGAGCAGGCCCACCGCGGTCACGGCGTAGAGCGCGGGGTCCAGGGCTAGGGGGCTCACGTTCCTCAGGTCGAGCGACCTGCCCAGTATCGTCCTCCAGGGCTCGGGGACGCTTGAGGTGATGAGCGGTAGGTTGGCGACGAAGAACGGGTACTGGCTGAACGCGTTCAGGTACTCCCCGGTCAGGACGGTGAGAGCCGCCGCGGTCGCCGCGTAGATGGAGCCAAGGTAGCCGGCCCGCGTCGAGGCCTCAGCCGGCTTGAACACCGTCAACCGGAGAAGTATGTGGGCCTGAGCCAAGACGAGCAGCATCTTGACCGCGAAGAGCCACGAGTAGTCTGAGAGCCTCTCAACTCCCTGGACTGCCCAGCCGAGCCCCTTGAAGATGTTGTTGAACTTTATCGGCGTGTTGGTTAGGGAGACGGTGTACCACGCGCCGAGGAAAGCCATAGCCAGGAGGCCGGCTGTGCCCCACTTCAACCCGTCCCTGTACAGGTCCTCCTCGACCCCGCTGAGCCCGCCGCCCCTGAGGCCCTTGACCGCGAGCACCGCGGAGACGAAGAGGAATCCCAGCGTGAGCGCCCCCACTACGCTCTTGAGGTACAGGGGCAGGAAAGTTGGGTTGGCCAGGGCCTTGGCGACGTCGAGCCAGGGCTTCCCGTCGAAGCTCAAGCCAGCGGGCGTGTTGAGAAACGCGAACACCGCCCTGAAGCCGAGCGGGATCAGGTAGGCTGTGAGGGCTAGTAGGACGCCTGCGTAGAAGTGCGCTGTGGGGCTGAAGGCGTCCCAGCCGTACCAGTAGGCAACGATGGCGAAGAAGTGAAGGACTATGGCTACGATGGCGATCCCGAAGGGTATCATGGCGATATTCCCCGCTACGCCGACGAACTCCGGGTAGAAGCTGAGGAGGAAGACCGTGAAGGCCGTGCCCATCACGCCCGCGAGCCCGTAGGTGGCCGCGTATATCCTGAACAGCCCCCTAGCGGTCTCGGCGAGCCTGGCGTCCCCGCTGAGCTCAGCCCTCCTCTTGAGGATGGGCACGAGCGTCGCGAGCGCTATCCCGACGTTCACCGCGACTATGTGGATCCCGAACACCAGCGCCAGGAAGAACACCGGAGCCTCCACCGCGATCACCCCTTAACCGAGGGCTCGTAGAGTACCTTGAAAGCGGCGTATATGAGCCCGGCGAGCGTTCCGAGGAACAGCAGGGCCACGAGAACGTAGGCGAGCGGGTCGGCGGGGTTCATTGTGTGGGCGACGTCGACGGTCATCACGCCGTAGATCGACCAGGGCTTCCGACCCATCTCCCTGACGGCCCAGCCGAGGAAGCTGACCAGCTGCGCGGCAACCGGGGAGAGCGCCCCAGCCCACAGCACCCAGCCCGGCAGGCTGGCCCTGCGGTAGAGCAGGAAGGCGAGCAGCAGCGCGTAGAGGCCGAGGAGCACTGCCAGGCCGATCTTAGCGTAGTAGAGGTAGTGTATCATGAGGGGCGGCCTGCAGTCCGACACGCCCGGCACTCCGAGGAGGGTGCAGTAGTCGGCCGGTATCGCGTCGTAGCTCGGGAGCTTCGCCTCGAGGCTACCGTAGGCTATGAGGGGCATCAGCTTCTCGAGCCCAAGCATCCTGGACACGCTTAGGATGGACGAGCTCGTCCCCTCCATGGCCGCCAGCTTCTCCGGGTTGTACTTCGCGATCTCCTCGCCCATCACGTGCCCGAACACTGCTCCCTGGAGGACTATGGCGACCAGGGACGCCACCACGCCGAACTTCAAGCCGAGCATGTAGTAGTCCCTGCTCTTCTCGTCCCTGGACTTGATGAGGAGAAGCGCGTAAGCACCGAGTATCGTGAAGGCGGTCACCGTCACCCCCGCTCCTATCGAGTGGACGAGGGTGCCCGGGTACACGGGCGACTGGAACGTGACGGTGGTGTACCCGACGGTCTGAACGGTCAAGACCAGTATCTTGTCGACGACATCCTTGACCAGCAGGTCCCCGACTGCCCCGAGGGCCTCAGGCTTGACGACGAGCTTCAGGACGCTGTCCCTGACCCTCACCCCGCCCCAGGCCTCGGCCGCCAGCCTCGCGACGATCTTCGACGGCATCAGCACCGCGACCCCTTGGCCCGTGTCGCCGACGACCTCCATCCCGAGCGACTGGAGCTTGCCGACGTCCAGCGCGCCGACGATGTCCTTCGGCACCACGAGCAGCACCTTAGGGTAGCCCTGGTCGTACTTCCAGCCCGTGAGCGGGTCGTAGGCCGCGACTATGCCGGTCGGAGCCACCATGTAGCTGTTCACGCTCGTTATCATAGCGCCGCTGAACCAGGCGCCGAACATCGCGAGGAACGCGACCGCTATCTTCGCATTCACGGAAAGCTTGGACCAGCCGAAGACGAGGAGGTATATGAAGACGATCTCCGTGAGGAAGGCGAAGATCTCGAGGTACAGGGGGTAGTAGATGTACCGCCCAGCCGCCTCGAGAAGATTCGGCCACACGACCACTAGGCCGAACTCGCTAGCCGTCCCCGTGGCAGCTCCGACCGCGAATACGAGCCCCAGAGCCTTCGTCATCGTCCTCGCCATGCGCTCCCAGCGGGCGTCCCCGCTCCTCCTGTACGCTAGTAGGGCTACCAGCACCATTAGGGGTAGGCCTAGCACGTACTGCAGTATCAGCCAGTGGATCTCGATGCCGATAATGCTCAGAATCCTGTCCCAGGCTGCCGGGTAGCTCAGCCACTGCTCCAAGAGACCCATTTCTGCCTCACCGGCGATTAAAAAGCTTAACTCAAGATAATAAAAGCTTTCCGTTTGAAAAACTAAGAAACACCACATAAAGTTAGTTAATCATACCAGCTGTTTCGCAGACCTAAAGTCATCTAGCCTCTACACCGCGGATGCAGACTACACCCGTCCAGGAGCCTGCCCCGTTCCCCCAACATGAGAAGCTTCACCGAAAACGCGCCTAGCGACCTCGGGGTCGAGCCGCTCTAGCTTCTCCCTGAACCTTGAAAGCAGAGCCCTCTCAGCGTCGAAATCCCTAGCCTCGTCGGGCAGTAGCTGAGGCACGCCTTCAACCACGGCAAACCACCTGCCGCACTTCGGGCACACCAGCACGCCGCTCACCACCTCCCGGCTGAGGCACTCCTCGCACTCGCAGCTCTCGCACTTCGCAACCTCTACGCCCCTGAACGCACAGACGTAGTCGCAGAAGGGCTTGCTCGGCCAGGGGTACTTCATGGGGCTCCTCCTCTCCTCCAGCACCACCAGCTTCAGCGGGAACGCGTGGCAGTAGGGGCATGCTAGCACGTCGAGGGCGTAGTACCTCACGGTGAGCGTATTACCAGCTTACGTTTAAATATTTCAGTCGACACGCGTACAAGTGCTCGAGGTAAAGCCCATCGGCTACGTCTATCACGGCTACACAGACGAGCAGGTCAGAAGAGCTGGGGCCGTCGAGGCCTTCGTAGAGGTCGACGAGGAGTACGCTGAGGCGCTGGGCGGGATCGACGGCTTCTCGCACCTGATACTCGTAACCTTCATGCACAAGGCGCAGCGCCTACCCCTGAGGACGAAGCCCGTCAGGATCTTCAGGGACGTCGTCCAGAGGCTGGGGGTGAGCGACGAGTCAATGCCGGAAGTCGGGGTGTTCGCCGTCGCCAGCCCCTTCAGGCCGAACCCCATCGCGTTGACAACGGTCCACCTGCTGAAAAGGAGCGGCAGGGTTTTGTTCGTGGCCGGCTGCGACTGCTTCTCAGGCACCCCCGTGCTCGACATCAAGCCCCTCACGAGCTACAGGTTCATCGACCCAGACGACTACAGGGTCCCCGACTGGCAGGCGAGGCTCGACGAGGTGTTCGAGATTCTAAGAAAGCACCACCCACACCGGCACCGGTGGGACAAGCCCAGCTTCAGCATATCCGTCAAGCGCGACGAGAATGCCTAGACGATTGCTCAACCAGAACCAGGCACTCGCAGGATGACGAAAATGCCGCGCCGTTGAGGCAACCTCAAATCAGTGAGGAAAAATATTTTTTAGCAACCGCAACCTATGGCAGCCCAAGCGGAGTGGGACCCTGTGCAGCTTACCTGGCCGTTAACCCAGAAGACGAACTGGCTGAACTGCGTCCACTGGGTCGACATCGCACGGGCGTAGCAGATGAGGTACTTGCCCTCCGCCCGGACAGAGGCGGAAGTCAAGGCGACGGAGCTCCTCGAGCTGAACCAGCACTTGCTAACGACGGGGGCTTGTATCTGGTCGTAGGAGACGTCGTTGACGGCGAGTATGGTGCTATTAGGTATGCAGTCGATCCAGGCGGCCGCGCGCGCCGTCACCTCGCCGACGATGAGCGGGTCCTCGAGGAAAATGTCCACCTCTTCCCCGTCAATCACGGCCCGCTTCAGCTCAGCGCCCTCCGGGATCTCGCCGTGCCTCCGGAAGAGGTCCGTCAGAAGCGTCCTCACGAACTCCTCGAACGTCAACCCGGCGAACTTACTGAGCTGCGAGAAACCATGGAAGAGCGCACCCCACACCTTCTCTAGGCCCTCCTCAAGCCTCCTCTGCCCCTCCTTGAGGTCTCTGACCTCCTTCCAGAGCTTGTTCGCCTCCTCCCTGAGCGCTTTGATCTCCTCCCATATCTTGACCTGCTCGCGCTTGATGCCCTCTATCTCCTGCCAGATCTTCTTGGTCTCCTCCCTTATAGCCCTTATCTCCTGCCAGATCTTCGCCTGCTCGCGCTTGATCTCCTCGATTTCCTTCCATATCTTCTCGAGGTTTGAGAGGAGCTCGGAGTAGCCAAGCGCGCCCATCAGCGCGTGCCTGAACTCCTCGTCCTCGGCGACGGTCCTCAGGATCCTCAGCCTCTCCTCCTTGCTGAGCAACTCCAACCCCGCTCCCTGCGGCAAACCACTCCATCTCAGCTTAAAAGGGTTTCGTGCACATCCGACCGTTCGCGTGCGAGGAAGCCGGTTGGAGTTTGCACCCCAGTCCCCGGCTGGATTGCAAAGGCTCTTGGGAAAACGCCTCACCCGTATGCTAGGGATGATTCCACCGACGTAACTTTTATTTTCGAAAGCCGCGTGCATGGACCGTGCCTAGCGGCTACGACTGGCTCGAGGACCTCGAGGACCCCCGCGTGAAGGCCTTCATCGAGGAGCAGAACCGGAGGTTCAGGGAGTTCGTCTCGCCCCTCGCCGATGCCCTCTACCAGCGCGCGCTGGAGCTCCACAGCCTGCCCTACGTGGTCGACGCGGCGCTCTTCGAGGGGGGCCTCTACGCCCTGACCAGGGAGCGTGGCACCTTCACCGTCAAGAGGTACAGCACCGGCGACGCGGAGCCGCAGACGGTGCTGGACGCGCGGGAGCTCGGCGGCGACGCCGTCGTTGCATCGATCAGCGCGAGCAGGGACGGGAGGATGCTGGCCGCCCTGCACACGAGGGCCGGCTCGGACTACGCGCGCACGCTCATCGTCGACACCGAGACCGGCGAGCGTATCGAGGGGCCAGAGGGCTACGTCTCGCCCCCCGTCTGGCTCACGAGGGAGAGGTTCCTGTACGTCCGCACCTACAGGTCCGGCACCGCTCCGGACGGCGTCGAGGCGCCGGCGAGCAGGGTGTTCGAGGCGGAGCTCGGGGCCGGGGAGGAGCTGGTCTTCGGCGAGGGCCTGGGCACGAACTGGCTGGTCCACCTCGCGGGCGACGGGGAGTCGGTGTACGCCGTAGCTTTTCACGGCTGGTCGAGGTCCCTCGTGTACGAGCTCGCAGGCGGCGGCTTCAGGCTGCTCTACGACCCCGGAGGCTCCAAGGCCTACCCGGTGGGCAGGCTCGGGGGCCGCAGCTACGTGCTTAGCTACGAGCACAGCCTGGGCCAGGTCGTCGAGGTTGGCCGGGGGGCCAGGGTAATCTTGAGGGCCGAGGCCCACCCCATCGAGGACGCCGCCCCCGTCGGCGGGAGGCTCCTAGCGGTGAGGCTCGTCGACGGCGCGAACAGGCTCGAGCTCTACAGCCCGGAGGGAGAGCCGGCTGGGGAGGTGGGGCTCGGCGAGGGGCCGGGCAGCGTCACCATCCTCTCCAGGGGCTTCGGCGCGGCGCTGGCGAGGTACGAGTCCTTCGACACGCCGAGCAAGCTCTACCTCGTAGACCAGGGGGGCGCGTGGCTGGTCGAGGGCTCCTCGCTTCCCCTCGGGCTGGAGGTCAGGGAGCTGTGGGTCTCCTCGCGGGACGGGACGAGGGTGCACGGCTTCGAGGTGAGGAGCAGGGCCGCCCGGGACGGCGGGGTGGCTGTGGTGTACGGCTACGGGGGGTTCGCGCTGTCGGTCAAGCCCCGCTTCCAGCCGGAGGCCGTCATGCTCCTGGAGGCCGGCGCGACCTTCGTCTCGACGAACCTGAGGGGTGGCTTCGAGTACGGGGAGGAGTGGCACAGGGCCGGGATGCGCGGGAACAAGGTGAGGGTGTTCGAGGACTTCGGGGCTTTCCTCGAGCACTACAGGGCCAGGGGCTACATGACCGTCGCGACAGGCAGGAGCAACGGGGGGCTCCTAGTCGCCGCGGTGGTGGCTAGGAGGCCCGAGCTCATCGACGTGGCCCTCGCCGGCTACCCCCTCACCGACATGCTCCGCTACCACAGGCTCCACCTCGGCAGGCTCTGGACCACCGAGTACGGCGACCCCGACGACCCCGAGGACAGGAGGGTGCTCGAGTCCTACTCCCCCATCCACAACCTCAAGCCAGCCGACTACCCCTACGTCCTCGCCTACACGGGCCTCGCCGACGACCGCGTCCACCCATCCCACGCCCTCAAGCTCACCGCCAGGCTCCTAGACCTCGGCGCCCCCGCGTACCTGCGAGTCGAGACGAGAAGCGGCCACCTCGGAGCCACACCCGAGGTGAGGGCAAGGGAGACGGCAGAGCTCGTCGCCTTCACCCTGAAAGCCCTCGAGGAGCAAAGGCAGCGCCGCAGCAAGCCCCAGGCGGCTCAATCAGGCTGATCGATCTTCAGTCGCTGCGGTCAGGGCAGGACGACGAGCTTCGCGTACTCCGCACCCGAGGCCGTGCGTAGCCTTACCTCGATGCTCGAGCCGGCGGTGAACACCGTTGCACCGCACTTCCCGGACCTGGACACTGAGAGCAGTATCGTCGCCGAGCCGCCTGGGAGAACCGGGAGAGGGTTCACAGCAACGTTCGGGGTCGCCCGCACAGAGTCCCTGCACTCGCTGACATCCACCCCGTTCACCCTCACGGCTGTCACCAGCGCGGGGAGCGAGCCCCTGTTGGAGACCTGCACCGTCACAGTCCAGCCCCCCGGCGCCGCCTGCGCGTAGACCGTATCGACGGCTAGCTGCTCGAACCCCGGTGTGGCGCTAGCCAACGCCTCCCCCACCCTCCTGTAGTACTCGGCGAGCATCCTCTGGTACGACGCCACCTTCTCCTGCAATGCCTGCTCGACCTCCGGGGAAGCTTGATCTCCCCGACCCTGACGTCCCTCACCTCTACGGCCGCGAGGCTACCGTCGGCCCGAACTCTCCTCAGAAACGCCTACCTGATCTCCTCCGAAACCCGGCTACCGGCCGCGAAAAGCTCCTCAGCCGTGTACCCCGCTACCACCTCCCGAGCCGCCTGCTCCAGGTAGGGTGCGAGCGCCTTCTCCGCGAAGTCGAGCCCCGGGTAGCTCCTCACCAGCTCCCCGAAGCGCAGAGGGTCCAACGCTGTAGGCGAGAGCCAAGTCCACCCACACCTCGACGCCGTCCCTCGTGCGCGCCGCCACCGGCCCCCGAGAAGAGTCGGGCCTACCCGAAAGCTCCACGACCTCCACACCGCAGGAGCCCCTAACCACGCCCTGCCACGGAGCCTTGAGGAACGCCGAGGGCCCCACGTGTGGACCGCTGATAAAGCCCGTAAGCGGGTCGTAGACCACCGCGACCACTCCGGGCCCCAGCACAACCACCGAGGAAAACAGCGCAACCGCTGAAATGACTGCGAGAGCCAGCAAGCCGATCCCAACAGTCTTACGCATACACCTTCAAGAAAGTTATCGAGAAAAATAACTTTATAAGCACTGCGCCAACAGACAAAAAAATTTTTCCTTTAGGGCAGCACGACAAGCTTCGGGTAATCCTTGCCGCCCGAGCTGTGAAGCTTCACCTCGATGCTCTGACCAGCGACGAACTTCGTAGCGCCGCAACTGCTACCAGGCGGTATCGTCAGGAGTATCGTCGCCTTGCTTCCCGGGTCTATCGGCAGCGGAGTCCCCGCGATTATGCTTGCGTTATCTTTAACGGGACATCCTGTACCTCCGGCTTTCACCCCGTTTATGAAGATGTCGGTGATCGATGTGGGGGACGTCCCCTTGTTAGAGACAATGAGAGTCACAGTCCAGCCTCCTGCTTCGGGTTGCGCGTAAATCGTCTCGATCGTGAGCTGCTCGAAGCCAGTGAAGATGCCGATGATGCCCGTCATCCAGAAGGCTACCGCGATTGCGACGGCGATGGTGACGGCGACTATGATAACTGTTGCGATTACGGGGCTTATTGCCTGTCTTTTCGCCATACAAGGGTTATTTGGCGGGCTTGCTTATAAATCTTGCTGTTGCCCTTGTTTTTGGTCTGCCTTTAAAAGTTATTTTCGTCTCTGTTAAACATGCTAATAGCGCTTTTTATTATCTATGTGAAACTACATAGAGACTTACTATGCTTCCAGAGTCAAGATAAATCGGGAAGCGCAAAAGCGTCAGTGTGGCTTTACCCTGCGGCTCGCCAAGTTTTCGGCTTAGCTCTAGAGCGGCCAGCTACTGCGACGCCTTGGATACAAGGGTTTGTATCTAGCTGGTGAGGGCTTCGCAGAGTGAGTGATGACTATTTAAGGCTCCTCGGATTCGAAGCGCTTATTAGTTAGGATAGTGCAATTATGTGGGTGTTGGATGCCCAGGAGGCTGAGGTTCTCCGAGAAGGGTTCTCCAGCGGCGTTTCTGCCAGCGTTAGTGGGGCTTACGTTCTTCGTCGCAGGCTTCGAGGGATACCGCTCCTCAAATGACCCTTCCGGCCGCCTCGTGGCGCTTTTCTTCTGCGCGCTGGGGGCATTGCTTATGAGCGTCGCCGCGCTGGCTTGGGGCCTAGCGCTGGCGCTCGGGTCACTGGAGGTGGAAGTGGAAGAAGCCGACCAGCAGTTTCCATCAAGTTCTCGCAGCATTGCAGCTTTTTAAGTTTTCCCTCGCTGGCCTTCCTTGCCCCGCGGGCCCGGGTGCTTGAGAGGCACTACGAGGCGTCGAGGTACCCGGCTGCGCCTAGCACATTCACCCCTTCACTGATCCGAGGCCCCTCTTCGGGTACTCATGGGCTCCGCGCCGGATGAGCCTGAACGCCTGCTCCCCGCACGCCCGCTCCTCGAGGCTGTAGCCGAGCAGCGCAAGCAGGCCGCAAGCCCTCTCCGTCAGGTAGACGTACCTCACGTCGCCGACCACAGCCTCTTTGACAAGGCCCGCGAGGCGCAGCCTCTCGAGAACGCTAGCTATGTACCTCGTGTTCCTCGTGCCGAACGCCCTGCTGAGGGGCTTCGGCTGCCTGAGCCTCTAGAGCGCTTTAGCGAGGCCCGTCAGCCTGAGCCACCTCGCAACGCAGTCCCAGATCTCTCTGTCCACTCGACTGTCGCGCTTAAGCGGATGCCGGGGGATTTAAACCTTCACACATGCTGTGCTTTGAGCTGTACGCGCTGAGAGTAGTCAAGCAACCGTATGGGCTAGTAGAGCAGCAGGGGCGAAGGCTCAAGCTTCCCCGTCCTAGGGTCGACGCGGAGCCCGAGCATCTCCAGCGTTGCAACCCCGATGAGCACCCTTCCGATGATATCGCTTACCCACACCTCTGTGACCGTTTCCCTGCCCTCCACCGAGACCACGGCGGCGCCACGCTCAACCTCCACGAGCCCAGCCCCTGTCTCGACGACGTCCCTCCTGACGGCTTCGATGCCCAGCGTCTCAGCTAGGCTCCTCGGGATCGCGGTCAGCGTCGCCCCAGTGTCCACTAGCGCTTCAACGTCCGCGCACTTCGACTTGTCCAGCGAGCATATCCTCGCCCTCACAGAAACGTGGCCCATCTGCTCTCACACTCAGGTGGAGCTTTGCCTATAAATGCGTTCACTTCTGAGGTTTAAGCTGGCTCCGGTCCCGAGGAGCACCTCCTAAAACCGAGCAATCGCGCTCGTACTCGACTCGAGTTTTCACTGGACGTTCGCGCCTCTCTTTCTACTATCTTATCATTGTAGGGATCCAGTTCACGTTCTCTCCTCGAATTCCCGGTCCCACTCCTCCCTGATCTTATCCACCTCCTCTGACAGCCCCTCCATTCTGTCCACACCTCTCAGCTTGAACAGCCTAACCCTCAGCCTCTGACTATCACCTTTCTTCGCCTTGAGTCGCAACCCGTCCACCTTCTGGTAGCCAGGTTCTTCTCTTTCTCTCTACAAATCCGGAGAGCTATTAACTTTAACCCTTCAGCAGCTCCTGAAATCAGTCTCAATGCAACATATGTCCCATTAATTGTAGGCAGTAACTGCCTATAAATCTTTATAAAAAACTATGGCATTGTGAATCGCGTGGCTTTACGTGTGTCGAAGTTACGGTGGGCTGTGCTGTTAGAGCTTGCGAAAGCCTGGAGGCTGAACCTTGACGTGCCCGTAGCCCGCATCGTAAGGGTTTTCGGCCTTAACTCCGGCCTCGTCTACAAGTTCCTTAGAGAGCTCAGGGATGACGGCATCGCGAGGGAGGTGGGCCGCGGGAGGTGGGCGCTGCGCGACACGGGCAAAGCCAGGGCGCTCGCGGAGTACGTGCTCGAGACAGCTGAGGGTAGCGGTTCGCACGAGTACTGGGCCAGGTCGGTGCCCGAGGTCTACTACTACATCGCCGAACCCCCGAGCATCGAGTGGCTCGGCTTCCCCGAAAAAACGCTGGTTATCGTCGACAGCCTCCTCCAAGGCAGAGTAGACCCGCCTGAAGGCTACCTGCCGGTCTACATCAGCCTGAGGGGCAGGGCCTGGAGGTACGACTGGGACCTGAAGGTGTCCATGAGCCTACCCGAGCAGAGCCTAGCCGACCTCCTGGCATACGACCCAGCCTACCCCGCCGAGCAGTACATCTACCACAACCTGAGTTGGCTGAACCTGGACGAGGTCGCCCGCAGGACAAACCCGCGCGGCCTCCGAAGGCTCTCAACCTTCCTGGCATTCCTCAGGACGGCCACCGGCAAGCAAGTAGCAACCGGGTTCGACTACTTAAGGCTCGCGGACCCCGCCATCCTCGAGAAGAGGCTCGGAGAGTACACAAGCCTGGTGTTCGCCAACGGGGTAGCGGAGGAGAGGCGTGTTTAAGGTGGACGGCTCCGCGGGCCCGGGTATAAGCGGGGATCAGCTTGAAGAACTGAGGGCGCGGCTTCGCGTGCTCACGCCTAAATTCGCCCTCCTGCTCGACGTGGCACGCAGGCTCCCAGGAGCCGAGGGAGGGCTGAGCCGGCGCGAGGCGCACGCCGTGGCCAGGGGGCTTGAGAGGGTCTGGCACATCATGAGGTTGCTCAGGCTTCTCTCCGAGTACTTCGGCGACAGGCTGTTCTTCGGCGGCGGCTCCGTCCTGAACTACGTATACATGGTTAGGCACGGCGAGCCGCCCAGGCTGACCTTCGACTTGGATTCGGCATGGCACAGGAGGGTCGCGTCCAAGCGGGTCGTAATTGGGGGGATGCTGAAGTTCAACAGGTGGCTCGCAGAGAACGGTCTCACGCTGGACCTGCCGGTGGCCCCCAAGAGGTTCGCGAAGCTGTTCGTTGTCGAGTACGACGCGGAGAAGGACCACTTCCCAACCCTCCTCTCCCTCCGCGTGCCCGTCATAACTAGGTACGACGGCAGACCCTTCCACGAGTTCCTCGGCATACAGGACTTCAACCTCATAGAGGGTCTCCGGGGCGTCTTCGAGGAGGAGCTGGGCGTGAGGGACCCCAGGATCGACTACGTCAGGCTCGAGGTCTCCCTCGACCCAGGCGAGATGCCCCGGGAGGAGGCCACGCTCGAGGACGCGTTCGGCACAGCCGTAAGGGCTTGGGTCACGAAGCTCGAGTACCAGCTAGCGTCGAAGATCACCTTCAAGGTCGCATGGGACTTTGGCCCCGACCTCGAGTACAACCTTCACGACGTCCTCAAAGCAATGCTAGATCTGCGCCTCCTAGCTTACGCGGACAAGGAGAGCGTAAGGAGGCACGCGGGCCCCCTGGACGCTTCCCCGGTGAAGCGGAACCTGGACAGCCTCCTCTCGCCCAGAGCTAGGGGGATCTGGGAGAACAACTACCACTACACGCTCGTCAGGAAGAAGTACACCCTCGAGGAGCTCGTCGAGCGGGTGAGCACGCTCGTCGCGGAGGTCCTAGGCCGGTGACTCCTCGCTACGCCTCAGCCCTTCAGCTTTACATGGCTTCGATTTAAGGGAACTTCGAATCAGAAACCTGAATCCTCGCGCCCCGCCGTGCACCCCCGTGTCTTGCTTTACGAACCCTGGCTACGACCCACAGGCCTAAGGTCTACTCGACGCTCAGCGAGGTCGCTGCACCCTTGTATATGCAATCGTCGAAAAACAAAACTTAATTGAACGTAACGCATGATAAAGGCACTATGGAGTCTCTACCCTCCTATGAGGAGATTAAGGCGCGGGCCGAGCAGAGCAGGTTGCTGAAAGACCCTCACGTTAAACGCCTCTTGGAGCTCTCGCAGGACAGGTCCCTCTTCGAGAAGAGCCCCGACTACCTGGCTAAGCTCCGCAGGGACCTCCTCAGAAGCTCCCTCGACTTCTTCGCAAGGCACAGCGAGTTCTACGAGAAGCTCTTCCAGTCGCAGGGCATAGAACCCAGCGCAGCCGAAACCGAGGACCTAGCCAAGCTGGCGGTTCCCTCAGACCTCCTGAGGGGCGACGGCTTCAAGACTTTTCTCATACCCGACCACGACCCGGGCGGCTTCACCTTCCGCTCGAGCGGGACGAGCGGCAAGGAGCCGGTGAGGATCTACAGGAGCCCCCTGGAGCTGCTGATGATGACCGTCGCGAACGCCAACCTGTTCGAGTACGTGTACGGGAGGGAGCTCGAGCGCGGGAAGGGTCTAGCCCTCTTCCTGGCCGCTGAGGAGCTGAAAAACCACCTCAACTTCGTCGCCTTCGTGGACCTGGCGCTCCAGTACAAAGGCATACGGCTCCTCTACGGCATGGACCTCGTCGGCGACCAGGGCTCAGGCCCGATGTGGAAGAGGCTCGTCCCGAACACGAAGAGGATCCTGGAGTTCGTGAAGAGCAGGGACGAGCCCAAGCTGTTCTTCTCAGCGCCGGCCGGCGTGCACCTCCTAACTCAGCAGTTCGCCTCCATGAGCCTAGCTAAGCGCCTAGTCTCGAAGATCCTCGCCGGCGCCCCTCCAGTCGACCTGGGGAGGGGCGGGGTCGTCGTTACGGGGGGAGGCTCGAAGGGCTTCCAGGTGCCCGACTACGACGCCATCGTCAGGGAGGCCAGGAAGGTCTTCAAGGCCCGCCACCCGGACACCGGGGATGAGGTTGAGGTGCCGTTCATGGACGTCCTGGGAATGACCGAGACGCTAACGGCCCTGCTCGACAAGCACGGCGTCATGCACAAGATCCCTCACCCGTTGCAGGAGGTGCTGCTCCTTGACCCCAAGACCTACAAGCCCATGCAGGAGGACGGCAAGGAGGGCCTGCTACTCATCTTCGACCCTATGGCAACCTCCTGGCTAGAGGTCTTCATACCCGGCGACGTTGTGAAGCAGGTGCCCTCGGAGCGCTACTACGGCAGGGAGTTCGTGTACGTCCGGCGGCTTACCGAGGAGGAGGGCTGGAGCCTCCAGCGCGCCTGCGGCGGGACGCTGGAGGAGCTCATCTACAGGGGTGCTAGGGTCGGATGAGCGACCACCTAATACCCCTATACCCCTCCCTGACTCCCGCGAGCCTCGAAGCCGTGGAGCACGCGGGGACCAAGATCTACGAGCCCAAGCTGGAGTGGCTCCGATCCCTCCTGGAGGGCGCGGCCAGCCTGCAGTCCCAGCTCGCCGACACCCCCCTTGAGAAGAGGCTCAGGAGCATAGAGGAGGCGGGCAGGGTCTGGCGCGAGAAGCTGGACGCGGGCAACCTCGGCTGGGTGAAGGAGGAGCTGGTCAAGGCCACCGGCTACAGTCCGCCCCTAGTGGAGATGGAGCTGGAGTTCGTCCTTGAGGTGCTCAACGCCGAGAACATAAGGAGGATGCTCGACCACTCCATCATCGGCGGCGCAGCGAGCCTCGAGGCCCCCGTCGGGGTCGCCCCAGGCGAGTACGTCAGGACTCTGCCCGCAGGCCCCGCGCTTATAATAGGCTCGGGGAACTCCCTGATACCACCGCTCATCCCAGCGACAGCCTCGCTCGCCGTCGGGAACTTCACCATCCTGCGACCCTCGCTGGCGAACTTCAGGGCCGTGGCGGAGGCCCTCGCCGGTCTACTAGGCCTGCCTGAGGACAACCCCCTGAGGCGCGCCATCCTCGTGGCGTACTTCCCGCACGAGAGCAAAACCCTCAAGGCGCTCCTGGAGCAGGCCCCCCTCGGCGTCGTCAACTACTGGGGTGGAGAGCCCGGCAGGACCCTCATCTCGAGGACTGTCGCCGCCAACCCCAACAGGCCCAGGTTCGTCCAAAACGGCCCCATGACCGGCTTCGCCGTGGTAGACGGGGAGAGCGCGTCGAGGGAGGTGGCGGAGAAGCTCGCCCTCGAGGTGGTTCTCTACGAGCAGCAGCTCTGCAGCAGCCCGACGCAGGCGGCCTTCATCGGCACCCCCAAGGAAGCGCGGGAGTTCGCCGCGATGCTCGCCGACGCCCTCGACAGGGTCGGGGCTGAGTACCCGATGCACCTCGACAGCATACCCTACCCCCTCTTCGTCCTCCGCAGGACGCTCGAGCTCGCCGGGGCGAGGGTGCTGGCCAGCGACAACCCCAAGAACCCCTGGACCCTCGTCCTCGCGGAGGGCTCGTCCGCGCTCGGCAGGGTGCCGCGGAGCTCTCTAATCCCGCTGTACGTCAGGAGGCGCTTCCTCGAGATCGTAGCCGTGGACAACATGGAGCAGGCGCTCAGGCTCATCGCGAGCCTTCCCGGGAACCCCGCCTACGCAGGCGTGGACAGGGTTCAGACGCTCGCCGTCGCCGTGAGCAGGGAGAGGCTCGATTGGGTCCTCAGGAACCTCTACAGGCTGGGCGTCTACCGCGTCGTGCCCCTCGGGGAGAGCTACCTCCGCACCCCAGCTGAGCCGTACGACGGCTCCTACCTCCCCACGGCTTTCACGTACACGGCCTACGTGAGGGTGAGGGGCCCGTGAAAGTGCTCGTCACCGGGGCTAGCGGCTTCCTCGGCGGCCACCTCGTGGAGGAGCTCGTCAGGAGGGGCTACAGCGTCAGGGCCCTCGTGAGGAAGACCAGCAGGACCGACCTCCTCAGGGAGCTCGGCGTCGAGCTGGCTTTCGGCGACATAACCCAGCCGGAGACCCTCGGCCCCGCGGTCAAGGGCGTCGACGCCGTGGTGCACCTAGCGGCCTACTACACCTTCTTCGGCAAGAAGGAGCTCTACGAGCTCGTGAACGTCAGGGGCACCGAGTGGGTGGCAAGGGCTTCGCTGAAGGCGGGGGTTAGGCGGTTCATATACTGCAGCAGCACCGAGGCGATAGGCCCCGTCAAGAACCCGCCCGCCGACGAGAGCACACCCCCCAACCCCCAGTTCGAGTACGGCAGGTCGAAGCTCAGAGCCGAGAACGTCGTCAAGGGCCTCGAGCGGGAGGGCCTGCAGTACACGATCATCAGGCCGTCAGGCATATACGGCCCGAGGAACGTGGACGACGTCGCCTACTGGTTCATAACCAGCTACGCGAACGGGGGCCTAGCCAGCCTCGTGAAGGTCGGCTCAGGCAACAACCTCGTGCAGTTCGCCCACGTGAAGGACGTGGTCCAGGGCTTCCTCCTAGCCCTCGAGAAGGACGCCGCCGCGGGCAACACCTACATCATCAGCGAGGACAGGTGGTACACCTACAACGAGGTCTACAGCATACTCCACGAGCTAACCGGCAGAGGGCCCCCCAGGCTGAGCCTACCCCCCTGGGCCGCCAAGGCGCTGCTACTCCCCCTCGAGCTCTACGACACCCTAACCCGGGAGGGCAACATCATGCACCGCAGAGCCCTAGTCGACTCCGTCACCGTCGACAGGGCCTACAGCGTCAAAAAGGCGAAGAGGGAGCTCGGCTACTCACCGCGCTACACGCTGAAGACCGGCCTCCAGGAGACCATCCAGTGGTATAGAGAGAACGGCTACGTGAAGTGAGTCCCCGCCCCGGCTAAGGCTTCACGCGCTTTTTACTCTCACACGTTATTACGCCAGCCTTAACGCCCGAGCCCGAAAGTGTAAACTGGTGGACATGTACAAGGGCCTAGCCCTGATATTCGGCTTCTACTTCCTCGGCGAGCTCACCAGCGGCCTCCTCAAGCTGCCCATCCCAGGGAGCGTCCTCGGCATGCTCTACCTCACGCTTGCGTTGCTCTCCGGCCTGGTGAAGCTTGAGGACGTCGAGGACGTGGCGGAGTTCCTGGTCAGGAACATGAGCGTCATGTTCATACCGCCGGGCGTAGGCGTCATCGCCTACTGGAGCCTCGTCCAGTCCCAGCTCCTCCCACTCTCCCTCGCGCTCGCCCTCAGCTTCGCCGCAACCCTCGTAACAACAGGCAAGCTCATCGATCTGCTCGGTGGGGAGGAGTGACCGCGCTAGGAGCCTTCCTTACGCTCGCAACCTACAACGGCTGTACGTGAGGCTTTCGAGCGCAGTCAGGCAGGCCTGCAGGGACCTTGAAAAGAAGTACGGCGACGCGTTCAGGAGGGGGCCTGAGAAGTTCAGCGAGGAGTTGATCGAGGAGGCTTCGAGGCTGGCTGGGCTGCCTAAGGGCCTGCTCTACTACGCGGGAGAGTGGTGCAAGATGCTCGCTGAGGCGAGGAGGAAGTCTAAGAGGCGTAGCAGGTACACCCCACCGCCGGTGCCGTTGCTCGTAAGGGTGGTCAGCAACGGCGAGAGGCTTCACGGCAAAGGCGACGCCCTTGCGGTGCTCGACGTCTCGAGAAACGAGCTACGCGTCCCCAGTGCAGGCGTCGCGGTGAGGCTGAAGCCATCATTAACCAGAGCGGTGCTCGAGGACGTCGAGCGCTTTCCCGATTTCAAGCTGACGCTGCAGCTCACAAGCAGGGGCAGGCTGAGGCTAGTGGCGCGCCGCGTGGTCAAGCCGGCTTGGTGGGGCGGTGACGGCAAGCTGGCTGTCATAGCGGTGGACGTGAACAGCTCTCACGGTCTCTACCTCCTTGCCTTCGCGTTCGACGGCGAGGTGAGGCTGGTTGTTCAGCGCGTGTTTAAGTTGCCCAACACGATGCTACTGCGGCTCCTCGCGGCGCTGATGCACAGCTACTCCAAGGTTAAGTGCTGGAGTAAAGCCGTAGAGAGGTTCAGGGAGAGGAGGGACGTCAGGGGGCTGCAGAGAGAGGGGAGGGGCTACGCTGTGGAGGAGGCCTTGAGGCTCGCTGAGAAGCTCAGGGCGAAGATAAACATCACGCCGGAAAGGGCTGAGAGAATTGCGGGGCAGGCATTGAGGAAGGTGAGGAAGCTCAACGACGACTGGATTCGTAGCGTGCTCAGAGAGCTGAGAACGTTGATAAGAAAGCTGCGGGATCAGGGCTACACCGTCGTCATTGTAGTGGACGTGCCCCGGGCCGAGTCCCTCAGAGGCTCGCAGCTGCAGAGGACACTGCTCAGGGTGGCGGAGAGGCTGGAGAACCTCGCCTTCTACGAGGGAGCGAGGTGGTTCAAGCTTGACAATAACATCAGTGGGAAGCGGTGCCCCCTCTGCGGGAGAGAGGGGGTGGAGGTTCAGAGAAGATACTACAAGTGCAAGCGCTGCGGCCTAGTCTACGGCAGGGACTGGACAGCGGCCTTCAACGCGACCAAGCTCTTCCTGAAGGTTTGCAAAGCAACAAAACAGCTCGAAGCCCTAAGCCAGTGGCTCCAGAGCCACCCACGAGCACTGGTGCACGGCTCGCGGAGCTTCCCGAAGCAAACGGAGAGAAAGGCCCCAGCACCAGTTCCCGCCCCGGCGGAGAGCCGTCTGGCGGGTGCCGCGCGCGGCGCGAGGAGGGGATGTGCCCGCGGCAACGCGGGCTAAAAGGCCGCCTAGCACGGCGGCCCGCCCCGAAATGGGCGACCCATGACACCCCGCAAGGGGGCCCTCCAGACCAATGAGGGGGGCAGATGACGCCAGGCGCGGCCTGAGCCTGACGTCGGCGAAAGTGTGCCCCATGAGCCCCACAGGCTTCAGCGCTCAGGCTACTAATAATGTTTTGACGCGCTCCGGCCCCGCACGTTAGCGGAAAGGCCTCGGCTCAGCCCCACCCAGCCTCCGAGGCCAGCGACCACACATGTTCTTGGAATCCTGGATTCCAAGAGTTTATATAGGTGTTGGAATTGAGAATTCCAAGAGTATGGAGGAGTTTAACCCGTGGTGGAGGGGGGCCGGAAAGCTGGACGAGGACTACGATATCCGAAGGTGGGTGGAGAGCCCGGTCAGGTGGGTCCCGCCGCTGCTCCACGAGATTATGGGCGCGTTGAAGCCTTTCTCGCTGCACTTCCTCTTCGGCCCGAGGCAGGTCGGGAAGACGACGCTCCTGAAGCTTCTCGTAAGGGAGCTCCTCGGGAGGGGGTGGGATCCGAGGGCGATCTTCTACTACAGCTGCGACATGCTGGGGGATTACCGGGAGCTCGAGGAGGTGCTCAGGGGGTACTTGAGGCTCAGGTCCAGCTGGGGGGTGAGGAGCTCCGTCATCCTGCTGGACGAGGTGACGTACCCGAGGGAGTGGTTCAGGGCTGTCAAGAGCCTGATCGACCGCGGGTTGCTTTCAAGCGACGTGGTTGTGGCGACGGGCTCGCTCTCGATGGTCGCGAGGAGGGAGCTCGAGGCCTTCCCGGGGAGAAGGGGCCTCGGGAGGGACTTCCTCTTGACGCCTCTGAGCTTCCGCGACTTCGTCGGGGTCGCGAGGAGCGACGTCCCAGTGACCTCTAGCCCCAGCGACCTTCTAGGCTGGCTCGGCGTCCTGGAGGAGCTGCTTGAGAGGTACCTCGAGTGCGGGGGCTTCCCAAGGAGCGTCGTCTCGTGCCTGTCCAAGGGTGTTGTCGACACGGGTTTCGAGCGAGA
Source organism: Infirmifilum sp. NZ (assembly GCF_022693705.1). NCBI lineage: Archaea > Thermoproteati > Thermoproteota > Thermoprotei > Thermofilales > Thermofilaceae > Infirmifilum > Infirmifilum sp. NZ. The sequence goes on along the minus strand of NZ_CP094288.1, from coordinate 33,635 downwards.
CCTGCTGAACTCCATTGTTTTCGACTTGAACAGGCTCAGGCGAAGCGAGGTCTTCGCGAAGAGGGTTGCGAGGGCGATCGTGGAGAAGGCGCCGAATGCCTTCAGCTTAAACAGTGTCGCGAGGGAGTACGGCCTCAGGTCGCACAAGGTGGTTTTGTCGTACATCGACCTCTTTGAGAAGCTGTTCCTCGCGCGCAGCCTCCTCTACGTGGATGTCTCACGGCTCGTCGAGGACGTCAGGAAGGAGCGGAAAGTCCACTTCGTCGACCCCCTCCTCTACCGCGTGGTGTCGAGGTGGGCCGGTGTGCGGCAGCCTGAAGAAGGCGCGGTTCTCGAGGCTGTTGTGGCTGAGCACATCGCCAGGGCGTACAGGGTTGGCTATTGGCGCGACGGGTTCGAGGTCGACATCGTGGTCCCCGAGCTGGGTGTGGGGTTCGAGGTGAAGTCCAGAGACTCCGAGCGCCTCAGGAGAGTGGGGAGAGTAGCCGTCTACACCGCTGCGCTGCAGGCCTCGGGGCCGGGTACCATCCCACTGCCGCTGTTGCTCCTCTACTACGACAGGCTGGGAGACCTCCTCGGGTTATCGCCGGACAGCTAGAGGCCAGCCTTCCTGAGGGCGTAGTTTACCGCGATGACCGCGGCCGGTATGTAGGCCAGGTTCAGCCAGTCCTGTAGCCCCAGGGGGTAGGTCTGGAATACGAGCTGGAGGGGAGGGGCGTAGACTATCGCGACCAGCACGAGGAGCTGGGCCAGGAGGCTGAGGAGGATCCACCTGTCCTTGAGGAGGCCCGGCTCGAGGGGGAAGCCCTTCCTCTTCCTCGAGGCGACGAGGTTGCCCATCTGGGCGAGCACGATCCCGGCGAAGGTCATCGTCACGCCTTTGAGGTACACGGGGCTCTCCGGGTCCAGGCTGAGGCGCGGCGACCAGCCTCCCTGCCGCCAGGCCTGGAGGCAACCTTGGAGCGCGAGCGTTGCCGCGACGAGCCCGACCGCTAGGGACCTGAGGAGCACTCTCTTGTCGAAAAGCCTCTCGGTCTTGCTCCGCGGCGGCTCCTCCATTACGCCCTCCTCGGGCGGCTCCCTGCTCAGGGCGACGGATGGGAGGACGTCGATGCCGAGGTCTATGGCGAGCACCTGGGTGACGGTGAGGGGGAGGGGTATCCTGGCTGTTATGAAGGCCAGGAATGGGAGGAGCTCTGCCCAGTTGTGGGCGAAGACGTAGGTTACGAACTTCTTTATGTTGTCGAATATCGCTCTCCCGGCCTCGATGCCTTTCACGATCGAGGCGAAGCTGTCGTCCAGCAGGATGACGTCCGCGACCTCCCTGGCCACGTCTGTACCGGTGACGCCCATCGCGACGCCCACGTCGGCCTCCTTGAGCGAGGGCGCGTCGTTGACGCCGTCGCCTATCATAGCCACCACCTCGCCGTTCTTCTTCAACACCCTCAGCACCCTGAGCTTCTGCTCCGGCGTGAGGCGCGAGAACACGACCTCCTCCTCCCGCAGTATCCTCGCCAGCTCCTCTTCGCTCATGCTCTCAAGGTCGACGCCCCTGATCACCCGGGCGTTCTCCCCCACGATGCCAGCCTTCACCGCGATGGACATAGCCGTGGGGCCGTAGTCGCCGGTCAGTATCACTATCTTGATCCCTCCCCTCTTGGCCTTAGCGACGAACTCGGGGACCTCGGGCCTCAGGGGGTCTGCTATGCCTATGAGCCCCAGGAACACGAGGTTCGAGTCCTCCTCCGTGTTCGAGCCGAAAGCCACGCCTATAACGCGCAAGCCAGCTTCCCCGTACTCGCGTATCTTCTCCTCAACCCTGGCCTTCAGCGGCCCGTCGAGGGGCCTGACCCCTCCGTCCACGAGGATGTGCGTTGAGGAGTTCAGGACCCCCCTGGGTGCCCCCTTGAGGAACAGGTATGTTGCGCCTCCTTTCTCGTACACGCTGTACATCGTCTTCTTGACGGGGTCCAGCGGCTTCCGGTACTTCAGCTTGTACTCTTCCAGGAGCATGTCCCTGTCGACCCCGTACTTCAGCGCCGCGACAATTATCGCCCCGTCGGTCGGGTCGCCTATCACGCGCCAGGGCTCACCCTCCCTCTGCGGAGGCTGGAGGTGGGAGTTGGAGGAGAGGGCGGCTGCCTCGAGGAGCTTCTGGAGCGCGGAGTCGCTCCTGTCGGCCCTTGAGCCGTTTAGGAGGAACTCCCCTACGGGCTCGTACCCGTTGCCGGTGACCTCGTAGTCCCTGTCGTAGACCCAAACCCTGGAGACGACCATCTCCCCCTTGGTTATCGTCCCCGTCTTGTCCGTCCCGATAACCGTCACGCTGCCCAGGGTTTGGACCGCCGAGAGCCTCTTCACGAGGACGTTCCTCCGGGCCATGTCGAGAACCGCGAGCGCGAGGGCCATCGACACCGTGATCTGCAGGCCCTCGGGGACCAGGGAGGTCATGACGCCGATCATGAAGAGCATGCTGTCGTAGACGGGCTGGTGCAGGAGCAAGAGGCTCGCCGCGAAGAAGGCAAGGCCGACAACCATCGCCACCGCGAAGGTGTACCTCGCAAGGGACGCGATCTCGCGCTCGAGGGGGCTTTCCTCCTCCTCGACCTCCTCCGCGAGCTTGACGATGTCGCCGAACATCGTCCTGGGTCCCGTGGCGAAGACCACGGCCTTCCCGCTACCCCTGACCACGGTTGTCCCTGCCAGTATCACGTTGGGCATCTCGAGGTAGGACGAGTACTCCTCCTCCAGGCCGTCGACGTACTTCGGCTGGGGCGCAGCCTCGCCCGTGAGGGGTATGTTGCTCACCCAGAGGTCGTGGGCCTCCAGCAGGACCGCGTCCGCCGGCACGCGGTCCCCCTCCTCGACCAGTATCACGTCGCCCGGCACAATCTCGCTGACGTGCACTAGTGCTGGCTCCCCGTCCCTGAGGACCTTCGCGTAGGCGGGCACCCAGGCTTTGAGCTTCTCGAGGGCCTTCTCGGCGCGCCACTCCTGGAGCGTGTTGAGGAGGGAGTTGAGCAGAGTTAGCGCGAGGATGGCGAAGCCGAGCTGGGATGAGCCTATTATGAAGGATAAGATAGCCGCGATTATGAGGAGCAGGGAGAGAGGGTCCGTTAAGTGCTTAAGGAACCTTTTAAGGCTCCTCCACCTCCTCCTCTCCGCGAGGAGCAGGTTTGGGCCGTACTGCGAGAGCCTCCTCTTGGCTTCCTCCCAGGAGAGCCCAGCTGGGGAGGAGCCCAGCGTGGCAAGGACTTGCTCTGGTAGCAGTGGCTTCAACGACCCCCACCGGAAGTACCCTCAGCCGCATGACGCGAGGAGTTCTTATGTGCTTTACTCTCGAACCCGAAAATTAAGTAAAGCGTTTGTTAAAAAGCTTTAAAACGCCGGCCCAGTTGATTTAAGGAAATGCAGCCTCTCCCAGGATCTCGTACTTCTCCGCCTGCCAGACGACGGCGATCGATGCGAGGGATCCGAGCAGGGATAGGAGCGCTAGCTGGGAGATAGGTATTCCTTCGAAGCCCTCCATGCTCGCAGAGGTCGTGACAAGGAAGCTGTAGGTCAAAACCTGGCCCTTGGTGCACGCGCCCGTGAGAGGGTCGCAGCGCAGGACCTCCGTTGTCACGGTCCCGGCCCCTGAATCAAGCAAGCCGTACTTGTCGAACGTGAGGGAGCCGTTGATGCTTATCTTAACGGGTATCCCCTGGACGCTCCTGGTGGTGGCGAGCTTCACCGTCACGCTCTGCCCCTGGTACGCCTTGCTGTACACGAGGCCCGCAGCGTTCAGCCTGTTGAAGACGACTCTGACGCTATCTGTTGAGATGGGGCTGTAGTCCAGCTTCCCGCCGTTCAGTTGCACGATGACGCTCTCGTTGTCGTAGACGCCCGTGCAGGCCGAGGTGCACTCCATCACGCTGAAGTCCAGGATCTTGTTGACACCGCCGGCCGAGGCCCCAGCGTAAGCCGAGTAGACGGCTCCGGCCGCCGTGAGGGCGATGAGGAGCACAATGATGGCCTTAGCGGCTCCGCCGAGCCCTGGCTTGACGAAGAAGACGTTGTAGAAGAAGCGCCTCATGGACGCGTAGACTCTGAGCAAGCCCAGCCTCTCGCGATTTACGACGAGCGGGAGTAGGGCGATGCCCCCTATGAAGCCGCCCGCGTGGGCGAACACCGCGACGCCGAGGCTCGCGCCCAGGTAGCCCTGAAGGATCTGGGTGGCGAACCAGAATATTATGTACGCTGCGGCGCGGGTGGTAAAGCACAGGGGTATGAAGAAGTAGAAGAAGCACATGGTGAGCCTCGTGCCTGGGAAGAGGAGCAGGTACGCGCCCAAAACGCCGCTTATTGCCCCGCTGGCCCCGAGCGCGGGGACGAAGGCGGAGGAGGCCCCCTCGATGGGTATGTACGCGGTGTGGAAAACCGTGGCGAAGACGCCGCTGAGAAAGTAGAGCGCCAGGTAGCGCTTGGATCCCAGAGCAGCCTCGACCTGCCTCCCGAAGGCGTACAGGTACAGCATGTTGAAGAATATGTGCGCCAGGTTCGCGTGAAGGAACATGCTGGTGAAAACCCTGTAGAGCTGGCTGGGCTTCATGATGAAGGCGGGGACAAAGGCGAGCGACTGAACCCACTGGTCCTCCACGGCGAGGAACCCGTTGCCCACAGATGTCGCGAGGTAAACGAGCGTGTTGATGGCGACGAGCGCTATCGTGGCCAAAGGCCTGCGGCTCTCAAGCTCCTCGTACCTGGGGTAAGCGATACCCATCTAAGCTCGTGAACCCATCCTCGCAGGCCACTATTATACTTTAGTATCCACACCGCTACGGAAAAACCCAGCTCCAGCCTCCCTCCTGACCCTAGTGGCTACAACGGGCTCAAAGCAGGGATGCTAGAACCGTTGCGTGCCCAAAAACAAAACGAAGTTGCCTGAACCCAAAGCTAAAAATAGGAATTGGGAGAGCTACTGGCTCTGCGCTTTGACCGGGATCTTCTCCTCGACCCAGCGCCAGCGCTTGGTCTCTGGGTCTAGTAGCTTCCAAAGCCTGGGAACATCCGTGTATAGGTCTAGTTTCATGTACATTGTTAGGGGCTCGACGACGTACGTCTGTGGGATTTCGACGAGGAGTGGGTGGTATGCGCATAGCGGCTGGCCTAGGTAGAGTGCTTTGCCTTGGCCGATGATGGACATCCCTAGCCTGGGTAGTAGCGCCAGCGCTCTGGCTACCTTCTCGGCTTCTTTGCCTTTCATGTAGTATGCGGTGAATGGGAGCTCTTCGTGGCTTGTGTACTTGAAGTATGTGTTGTACCTCCAGCCTGGCTGGATGTGGACGCGGTAGTGGTAGCTGAGCACCTGCTTCGACGGAGCCTCAACCTTCTCCCCCTCCGCGAGCAGCCTGTTGTATATCTCGGTGGGCCTCGCGAACGGGCCTAGCAGCAACTTCCCCCACAGCAACACCAAATCGATCTGGTCCAGCATCGGGAGGGGCCTGAGGTTGGTCCTGGGGGGTATGAGCTCGTGGGCCCTGTCCACCAGGGAGTCGAAGTCCCTCGGCGCTATGGATTCCAGCTCCGGGTGTGGTAGCCAGGCTACGTAGTCTGTTGAGGCGAACCACTCGAGCACGTGAGCCTCCTCGGAAAGGCTCCTGATGTAGTCCTCTGCGAGGGGCCTGGGGAGGTACGCGAAGACGCCAATCTTCCTGCCTTCGAGGGAGTTGAAGAGCCTGACGCCCGTGGTGCCGAATGGAAGCCTCTCGGGGACCTTGTCTACGAAGGCCACTAACTTCGTCAGGTTGTAGAAGCTGTCGTCGGTTATCACCCTGAAGGAGCCATCCTTCGAGAGCTCTTTTACAACGCGCCTCACAGCCGTGTGAGACACCTTAGCGTTCCTGGCTAGCTCGCGCAGAGTCCTAGAGTGGGGAAGCGCGTAAAGTAGCCTCTTAACGTCAACCCTAACAACCATTCCCATCAGCCAAAAAACAAAAGAAAAACCAGTATTTAAAACTTTCACTTCGGAATCGGAAACGGGTCGTTCTTCGGGTCGGCAACACCCAAAGTGGCTGCGAGCACAAGTGAGATTAGCAGGGCAAGTACTGCGGGGGTCTTCAGCTGCTCAAGGAACACTCTCAGCCATGCCTTCATGGTTATCGAGCACTAGGTCCGGGCTCGCAGGATAATCTTTTTTACTTTGTATCATTTAATGCCGAATTTTATTTCCATTTTTTAATCATCCTCCGCTTGGAGTTGTACTTTTACCGGAGAATCCGTGAAGGAGATAATGTTCCTCAAATGAATGGAGTTAATTTAATTAAACTAAAGCGGAAGATTGGATACTTAGGCGGCCTTTGAAACGAGCTATCCTTATCCAGCTCCCAGTGCTTAATGGCTTTAGGTTTATTTTAGCTTTTTGCTAACGATGCAATGTTGCCAAAATACGTAAAGCCTTTGATCGCGAAATCAGCAGGCTATGCCTTGAGGCGTGTCGTTTCGGGCTAGAGGTCGGCTTTGCTCCGCTCGAGGAGCTCCCACAGGTCCCGGGCCTTGGCGCCTCTGCGCTCCTCCAGCCACCTCAGGTACGCTTCGTCCAGGTTCCTGGACCTCACGACGTAGTTGAAGAGGTAGTCGACGTACTCCTGCACCGCCTCCCGCGTCAGGGGCTCTGAGCCGAGGGTCTCGCTGGGAGGGTAGGGGAGGCCCCAGACCTCCCTGCTCTCAAACCCCTCTATCGGCGTTGATGAGACAACGGCGTCGTAGAGGCCTGGGTCGAGGCTCGGCCTGCCCTCCAGGAGCCTCCTCCACTCCTCGAGATCCACCTCGCCCCTGACCCGGGCCCTGAAGGCCAGAACGGCAAGGTCGCCCCCCTCTTCACCTGCTCCGAGTGGCTGGCCCCGTAGCACTTGACCCTCGCCTCCGCGAGGGGGAGGGCCCTGATGAGCGGCTCCTCGGTCCAGAGCCAGCTCCTGTAGAAGTCGCCGTAGATGTCTCGTAGCGCGAGCTTGAGCCTGGGCCAGTCGATCAGCCCCTTCGCGTAGAGGTTCAGCGGCTTCTCAGCCTCGCGCGGGTAGGGTAGCGCGACGAGGGGCTTCTCCCCGGCTAGCTCGCCGCTGAGCACGCTGGCCAGCTTGAGCCTAGCTAGCCTGAGCCTTGGGGCTAGGAGGGCCACGGGCATACCGCTCTTCTTTCTATAAGCTTAAGCCTTTCCCGGGACTTAAACTTAACCTCCCCGCGCCGCTCCCTGTAGGCTACGGCTTCCCCACCGCTTCCCTCAGGAGGCTCTCGACCCTGTCGAGGGCCTTGAGGCCGGAGCCCGTGAGCGGGGCTAGGATGCTCTCCCCCCTGTCTACTAGGCCTTCCTCTACGAGCCTCACCACTGCTGGGATGACGGTCGCGCTCGTCGGCTCCACGAGCAAGCCGCGCTTAGCTAAGAATCTGAGGCCCTCAGCCACCTCCTCCTTGCCGACCACGACGACTCCCCCACCGCTCCCCCTTATGCTCTCGACGACCTCCTCTAGCCGGGGAGGCTCCCGGACCATCACCCCCTCGGCCACGACCTCGAGCTCGGGTTTCTCGTACCTCCTGCCGTACAGGGCCTCGTAGAGCACGGGGTTCGTGGCCGACTGCACCCCGTAGAGCCTAGGCGCCGCGTCGGCGTAGCCGTTCTCGCTCAGCCGCCTGAAGCCGAGGTGTATCCCCAGGATGAGCCCGCCGCTGCCCACGGGGGCGACGACCGCGTTGGGTACGCCTACCTCCTCGTAGAACTCGTAGGCTATCGTGGCGTTCGCCTCTGGGAAGAAGGGGCTCCAGAGGTGGCTCGCGTAGAACGCCCCAGCGAGCTCGCCCAGCGCGCGCCTCGCGGCCTCACCGCGGTCCCCGGGGACCTCTATTAAGTTGGCCCCGTAGAGCCTCACCTGGAGCTTCTTGCCTTGGGGTGCCGACGCTGGCGTGTAGACCCTGCACCTAACACCCGCTGCCGCGGAGTAGGCGGAGATCGAGGCGCCCGCGTTACCCGAGCTGTCCTCGACTACCTCGGTGACGCCTGAGGCTTTGAGGTTGGTCAGGGCCAGGCTGGAGCCCCTGTCCTTGAACGAGCCCGTGGGGTTGAGGTACTCGAGCTTGAGGTGGAGCCTCACGCCCGAAACGTCCAGCCTCACGACAGGCGTGCCCCCCTCGCCGAGCGTGACCGGCTCAGCCCCCTCCACCAAGGGCAGCGAGGCCCTGTACCTCCACATGCCCCTCACGCCCACCGCGGGCTTGAACTGGAAGGGATCGCAGAGGACCTGGAGCGGTGACCCGCACTCGCACCTCCAGACCCGGGCCCCTAGCTCGTACTCGCGGCCGCACTTGGGGCACTTGAGCGCGCAGCCCACGGCTAAACGGTGCGCGGGGCGGCTATTGTTGATTTCGCTCGAGGAGCGTTTTCACCTCGCAGAGGCTCTCCACGTCAGCGCCGATGTTCAGGACGTTCACCTCGGGGAGGCTCCTCTTCACGAGGTCGCAGATCGCCGGGTTGTCGTCGACGAAGACGGCGTCCTGTGGGGCCAGCCTGAGCGCCTTCAGTATCTTCCGGATCATCCGGTCTTTGTTGGGGTGCGGCTCCACCACCACGACGTCGAACCACCCGCTCAAGCCGAGCGCCTCAAGAGCCTGGAGCGCTTTGTCGGGGCTGTTCCAGCTGGCGACCGCCAGCTTCACCCCCATCGACTTGGCGAGCTCGAGTAGGTCCTTGGCGCAGGGGTTGAGCCTGATCACGTCGCCCCGGGAGTCGACGACCGCGTCCTCCGAGACCCTCCTGTACGGGGGAACGGTTGTGGTCACGTCGTGGTGGCTCCAAAGCGTCCTGTCGAGGTCGAGTATGAGGACTTTCACGCAGTGAGTTGGGTGGGGAGGCGCTAAATACTTGACGCGCAGAAGAGCATCAGTGTTAGATGATGTCATCACACTTCAGATCGTCTCTTCCTCATCCCCGAACAAAGTAAGGCGCAGAACCGCTATAAGCCTTACCACACCACTATCATTGGGCTACACTTGTCCTATCTTACCCCTTACTGGCCGGAGTACTCCGGTTTAGCTTATAGCTCAAGCACGCTTATGCCCGCGCGTCGTGACCACTGCCTTCTCACGTCACAGCCCAGCATAGTCGTAGAAAAAGGCTCTGGTCTGCGAGGTTGCAACCGGCGACTGTCAGGTCTCCAACATTGGCTCAGAGAGAAGATTCTCCGTTGGAATTGCTATGGGCGCGCATCGGGCTCGAGGCTCCTCCAGTTTATAACCCTCAACCCTCGTATCCTTTTGAAGTGTTCCTCATTGCCCGTAATGATCGCGTAGCCGTGCTCCCTTGAGATCACGCCAGTGAAAAGATCCCTTACGTCTACAGGCAGACCCATTTGCTCCAGGTATGCTATTTCCTCCCCAGCTTTCTCAGCTATTCTCTCATCCATGTTTAGTACCACCATCCGTCTAAGGAGTTTTCTGACGTCTTCCGCCCGTTTACCATTGAACTTATAAGCACCCCAGTAGAGCTCAAAAGCGTTGATCACGGTGGTAGCCAGGTAGCCTGATTCCCTCAGCTTGGCCATCAGCGTGACTGCGGGGCTACGACCCCTCAGGAACTCCACTAAGAAATCAGTGTCTAGCGCGTACTTCTCCACTCTCTCCACCTTTCCCTAACGTTCCTAAGGAAGGCTTCAAGGGCCTCATCGCTGATATCACTCCAGCGGCCTGCAAGCTCCATTATATCGCCGCTACTCTTCACAAGCCTGAGTATCACATCCGAAAAGCTCTCCCCCGGTTTCTTCTCCCGCAGCAGGGCTTCGTAAGCCTCCAGCGATATCGTTATGGTCTTCACCGTCACATGTTAAAAGTGCATGCATGCACGTATAAACTTTTCCCTGCGCCTTTTCGAAGCGGCAAGGCACCAGCGAATCAGCGAGCTAAAGACCTCGAGAAGATTCGACGAGACTGAGGCTCCTATTCGCCAGTCTTATAAGAAGAACGAGAGTCACAGCGCGCGGATGCTCTTCATGATCTCCTCCAGCCCCCGCCGTGTGGCCTCGTACCTCGCGCTGTAGCGGCCCACGGCCTCTTCGGCCTCGATAACCCTGTCGAGCTTCGGTATTACCCTGTGGTTCAGGACGGGGAACGCCACGGCATCGACGTCCCTCCTCGTGGCGACGGTCCTCCCCTCAAGCATAGCCCACGCCTTAGCCACGCGCAGCAGCGCTATTCCCGCCCTGGGGCTCGCGCCGAGCTCGAAGAACTCCCTCGCGGTGGCGCTGACCTCCGGCCTCGTGAAGCGGACCAGCTGCGAGACGTAGTCGAGCACGTCGTCCTGCACCGCCACCTGCTCCGCCACGAAGCTCTGAGCCGCGTGGAGCCACTTGGGGTCGAGGATCGACTCGAGGTCCTCCAGGGGCTCTGAGAGTCTCTGCGCGTGAAGCCTCAGGATGCTCTTCTCCTCCTCGAGCGCCCTCGGGTAGGGGAAGACCACGCGGGTGATGAACCTGTCGAGCTGGGCCTCCGGCAGGGGGTACGTGCCCTCCTGCTCAACCGGGTTCTGGGTCGCCAGGACGGCGAAGAACTTGCCCGCTTTCCTGTCCTCAAGGGGGTAGGTTCTGCCGCCGATCGTGACCTGCCTCTCCTGCATCGCCTCCAGGAGCGCGCTCTGGGTTCTAGGCGTCGCGCGGTTGACCTCGTCCACCAGCACTATGTACGCGAATATGGGGCCCAGTCGGGGCTCGAACTCGCGTGTAACCGGGTTGTAGACGAGGCTCCCGGTGACGTCCGACGGGAGGAGGTCCGGGGTGAACTGTATCCTAGAGAAGCCCCTGTACTCCACTCCCCCGATGCTGACCCTGCTGTCGAGGAGCCCGAACGCCCTTGCAAGCGCCTTCGCAAGCGTGGTCTTCGCGATGCCGGGAGGGCCCTCGAGGAGGACGTGGCCGTTGGCCAGCAGGCTGGCGAGGACAACCCTCTTCTCAACGCTGTAGCCAACCACAACCCTGTCGAGCACCTCTACAAGCCGCCTAGCGTCGCGGATGAAGTCGGCCTGCTCCATACCACTACTACCGATGCTCGCGCCGGTAAATATACCCTCGGTGAGCTCGAGCCGAGTGAGGTATCGCTGGAGGCAACCCCTTCAGCTACCCGGGGTTTATGTGACCAGCCCTGGATGCGAGCTACGTGCGCGCTGGACATCACAGCTTCCATGACCCAGGGGGCCAGACTGCCCGTAGGCGAGGCGAGAGACCGCAGATAAATGCAGCAGGTAAGATAGGGAGAGGTGAACGTTAACGGTAAAGCCTATTTCCGCGCGCGTGTATCTCTGAACCGGTGTTAGTGCTTGCCCAAAGCGTTTTACTCCCAGCGGGAGATTAAGGGCGCCAGGATCTACGACAGCGAGGGGCTCTACTACGGCGACGCGGGCTCCCTGATCCTGCGGGAGGAGGGAGCCTACATTGAGGTGTTCCTAACTAGGAGCGTGGGGGAGAGCGTGATAGACGCCGAGGCCCTCTACGGCGAGCTGGCGAGGAGGGGGCTGTCGACTTCAGGCCTCACGCTGGAGGCCGCGGTGGAGGTGGCGAGGAGCGAAGGCATCGAGATCCCGAGGAGGAGGGCGGAGAGGGAGGTGAGCCTGCTGAAGGCGTACTGCCCCGTGAGCGAGATCGCCTGGGTCGACGCATCGATCCCCGAGTTCAGGGTGATCCTCCTGAGGACTCCCCGCGAGGCGAGCTTCCGCGGGCAGCCCCCGCTGGAGCCCCCGGCTTTCCCGAGGCCGGGAGAGGTGGACGGCAAGCCTGTCTTGAGCGTTTCGAACGGGTTCCTCGGGTTCGCGTCGGAGATCGTCGTCGGCCCCGGGGAGCTGGGCGTGCGCGTTGCCAGGGGAGGGGGATCGGTTGAGCTCAAGTGGATGCAGTTCGTCCACGGGCTCAAGAGGAGGGGGGCTGGGCGTGAGGCCGACGCGCTAGCCGGCGAGATCGACCCCTACGCGAACCCGAGGCTCAGCGGCGCTCTGGTTGAGAGGGCCAGAGAGGCTGTGGCGAGGGTGCTGGGCCCCGCAGGCGTCAGAGAGCTCGAGTCGTACCTGGAGGTGAGCAGGTCGGAGTACGTGGACGTGCCCTGGAGCTCTGTCAGGAAGCTCGGGGACGCCCTGGTGGTCGCGTGAACCCCGCGGTTCCAGTCTGCACAAAGCTTAAGAGGGCCAGGGTTCAGGGCAGGGTTATTGCCAGCGGCGTCCTGGCCGGGGACAGCCCGATGAGGGTGAAGGGGCTTGGGCTGGAGTACGAGGACCTGCGGCAGTACGTCTATGGGGACGACTCGAGGTACATTGACTGGAGGGCTTCAGCGAGGACTGGGCTTGAGAGGCTGTACGTGAAGGAGTTCCGCGCTGAGAGGGAGTCTAGGCTGCTCTGGCTCGTCGACTTGACGGCCTCGATGGGCTTCAAGGACAAGCTTGAGAGCCTAGTGCTCGTACTAACGCTGCACGCCGAGGCTTCGGCCAGGCTCCGCGACAGGGTGTCGGCGGTCGTGGTCAGCGACAGGGTGGAGACGTACGAGTACACGTCCAGCAGGCTTTTGCTCGAGCGGCTCCTGAGGCAGGCCTGCAGGGGGGCTAGGGGCGGGCTGAGCCTTGGGGAAGCGCTGAGGGCTGCGTCGTCGTTCGGGAGGGGGGCCTACTGGGCGGTGTACACAGACCTCTCGAACAAGCCTGAGGAGTACGCTAGGCTCCTCGAGGCGTCAAGGGCGCTAGGCCGTGGCGCGCTCTACTTCCTGTTCACTAGGGAGGCCGATGTCTCGAGGATCGCGGAAACCGCGCTCGTCGCAGCGGCCGACAGGGAGTCCGGATCCACGGGCATGGTGGAGCTCGCGGAGGCGGCCCGCCAGGCCAGGAGGCACATCGCCAGGGTGAGGGCGGCAGTCGGGAGGAGAGCGGTCGAGCTGGGCTCCTACGAGCACGCCGTCGAGCGGGCACCCTACGTGGTCGAAGCGTACCTCAGGCTCAGGCAGGGGCTCTAGAAGGAGAGCTTCACGAGCCTGTGCCTCAAGTAGCTGTGGGCCACGTAGAGGACGAGCGCCGCGGCGAGGAGGTAGCCGCGCAGGGGTGTTCGCACTACGACGTCCTCCTCCACCACAGCCTTTCCAGTGTACTGCACGCTGAGCCGCGAGATCTCCCCAGCCAGCTTCGCCAAGACTTGGCTCAGCGCCTCGGACTCCCACGCGGTGTAGCCCTTGCCCCCCGTGAGGCCAGATATCCTCCTCAGCTCCGCCTCGCCCTCGTCGCCGCCCGGCCCCACGTAGACGGTGTAGACGGGTATCCTGAGGCTCGCGAACTGCCGGAGGAGGTCGTCGTACAGCCCCCTGTCGGCCGGGAGCCCGTCCGTCACGAGCACCGCGGCGCATGAGGCGTTGAAAACCCTGTAGGGTTGCAGGGCGTTTAGGGCTGTGTAAAGAGGGTAGGTGAACATCGTTCCGCCCATGGGGCTCAGCTTAGAAAGCTCGGCCTTGACGGCTGTCCTGTTCGAGGTGACCGGGACCGCTAGCTCGACGGCGTGGTCGAACGCCACGAGCCCCACGCTGAGGTTCTGCGGGAGCGAGTCTATGAAGCGGGCTATGGCGGCTTTCGCGACCTCGATCTTGACGCCGCCTGGTATCTGCTCCCCCATGCTGCCCGAGACGTCGAGCAGGATGACCACCGCTGGCTTCGCCAGCCTGTAGACCTCCGTCCCCGTGATGTCGACTGTCCTGGCGACCTTAACGTTCTCAACGAGCGCGGGAGACGCGAGGGCCAGAGCGAGGAGCGTCACCGAGGCCAGCTTTAGCGCAAGCGATAGGCGCCTAGAGCTACTTCGGGGCTTCACTTCAAGCACCCTGAAGAGGGGGTTGGAGACGGAGTAGAACCTGTGCGCTCTACGCCAGTATCCGCGGTGCGTGTAGGTGACGTAAGCGAGCAGCGCGGGGATGAGGAGGAAGACGAGGGGGTTCTCTAGCTCGAGCACTTCAGGCACCCTCGAACAGCACCGCCAGGGCGACCGCTACGGCTAGGAGGATCAGCGCGTAGGTGGGTGTGTAGTCCCTGAAGCTCTCCTCCACGAAGGCCTGCCCCCTCGCCTTCAAGGCGTCGTACCTCGCCTCGCTCTGCACCCTGCTAGCGAGCTCCCCGGCACTTGACGCTGTGAAATCGTCGAGCGTGTAGTACCTCCAGCCGAGCCTCCTGGCCAGCTCGAGCATGGATGGGTTGTGCGGGACCGAGATCACCGCGCCAGTGTACTTCCCCGGCGGGACCCTCGAGGCGAGTGAGAGCGGGTCCACCCCGTAGTTGCTGGCGCCGTCGGTGAAGAGTAGGATTGCTGCAGACGCGTAGGACGCGTCGGCGAGTGAGAGGGAGAAGGCCAGGGCGTCGCCCACAGCGGTGTAGCTCTCGTTGGCCCTCAGGCCCTCCACGACCGGCAGGCACTCGGCCGGCTTCCCGGAGCAGACCACCCTGACCCTTGCGGAGAACGTCGCCACGACGACGGTGTCGTTACTACTGAGGCTCAGCAGGTACTCCCTCAGCATCCCCTTCACCGCGTCCAGCCTGGTCCCGATTCCGAGCGCGTATGACATGCTCCTCGATACGTCCACCACCAGCACGTGCTGCACAGGCTTAGAGCCCAGGAGCGCGGCCTCGCCGAGGCCCACCTCGACCCTCCTCGTCAACACCACGTAGGGCGACGCCGACGCCAAGAGCAGGAGGAGCGGCAGGGCCAGCTTTAGAGCGGCGGTGACCCCGAATAGGCGCGTGACCCTGACGTCCGCGTACCTCTCGAGCAGCGCCCTGAACCTCGCAGCTCTGCGGTAGAGGAGTAGCGGAGCCGCGGCCAGCGGGGCCGCGAGGAGCAGCTCTGGGTTCTCGAAGCCGAAGCCCGCGAGCACTAGTCGTCACCCGGCGGGGACCCCCACCCAGCTCCGCTACCCGCGCCGCCCGTACCACTGCCTCCGCTCGAGCCCTCGCCCTGGAGCACGAGGGACTTCAGCAGCGCCAGCTCGTAAGAGGCTTCAGGGTAGGCCTTAGGGTCGATCGACCTCGCCAAGGTTACCGCGTCCTGCGACGGCAACCCCGCACCCTCGCCCCGGCAGCGGGCTTCGAGGTAGGATCCGCCCAGAGCGCTGACCAGCCGCGCCGCCTTCTCGAGCTCAGCGAGGGCCTTCAGGGCTCTCGTGGCGTTGCCTACGGCGCTTTCAAAAACCCTCCTGTGGGATTCCAGCGGCAGAGACTCCTCGTCGACGAGGGCCAGCTTCCCTAGGGCGTCTTGGAGCTCGCCCCTAGCCTTGGGGATGGATGGAAGCAGTGCCCTCGCGGCCAGCTCCGCCTGAGTCCCGTTGCAGCGCGCCAGCCCCTCCAGGAACGACTCCAGCGCCGGGTGTAGCCCGCTCATGGCGTCAGCGGCGAGCTCCATATCGGCTCCAGCCGAGGCGAGTAGCGAGTAGTTGCCGGAGGAAGCCCTGAGCTGCAGGCCCAGCTCGCTAAGCTGCCACTCACCAGACTCGGTGAGGTTTGCGAGAAGCTGGGCGAGCTGCTCGAGGCGGGCCCTGTTCTCCGGAGAGCCGGGGGCGCCTCTCCTCAGCGACCGGAGGAGGTTGAAGGTCGAGAGGTTCACCCTAGAGGCAACCTCTGTGAAAGTGCTGGGTAGCTCGCTGATCGCGACGGCGGCCCTAGTACCGCGGGGCCTCAAGTAGGTAATGGCGAGAGCCGCGGTCAGCAGCAGTAGTACGGCAGCAAGCAAGGCTTCCCTTCTCCAGCCCATGCACTCCACTAACTCAACAAAACGGAAATATTAATGCCGCGCCTCGTAAGTGAGGCTGATATGGGCGCGGCCATCCGGGTCAAAGGGCTCAGCAAGCGGTTCGGCAAAAACTACGCGATCCGCGAGGCCACGTTCGAGGTGCCTGAAGGGGCCGCGGCCGCGCTCCTCGGGCCCAACGGGGCCGGCAAGACCACGACCATAAAGATCCTGCTGGGCCTCCTCAGGCCGAGTGGCGGGGACGTGGAGGTCCTAGGCCACGACCCGGCGCGAGAGGAGGTTGAGGTAAGGAGGCTGGCAGGGGTGCTTCACGAGAAGCCCTACTACCCACCAGGCGTCACCGTCGGAAGGCTGCTCACCCACGTGGCCAGGATGAGGGGGCTCGGAGATGGGGAGGTGTCCCGCGTGCTGAGGTTCATGGGCCTTGAGCAGTACGCCTTCACCCCCGTCAGGGCGCTCAGCAGGGGTTACCTCCAGAGGCTGGGCCTTGCGATCGCGGTTCTCGGGGAGCCGCCTCTGCTCCTGCTCGACGAGCCAACCGCGAACCTCGACCCCGGGGCGAGGGGGGAGATCCTGGGCCTGATCAGGAGCCTGAAGGAGGAGCTGAGCACAACGATCCTTATCTCCAGCCACATAATACCGGAGCTCCAGCAGGTCTGCGACTACGCGGTCTTCATTAGCCAGGGCGTCGTCCTCGAGCACGGGAGGCTGCACGAGCTCGGCAGGAGGCGCGGGGTGGCTACGAGCTTCCTGGTACGCTCCAGGAGCCCCCGGGAGGCGGCCGCGGAGATAATCCGGGAGAGCTTCGCGAGGAGCGTTGAGGTCCGCGGCAGCGAGGTTCTGGTCGCAGTTGAAGGCGAGAAGCTCGGGGAGGCAGAGCTCTTCCTCAGGCAGCTCGCTGAAGTGGATATGGTTGAGGAGTACAGACCCTACACGGCGAGCCTTGGTGAGCTCTATGAAAGGGTTGTGGGGGCGTAAACTCGGCGCGTTCTCCGAGTACTTCAGGTTCGTCCTAGACAACCAAGCGAAGGTAATAGCGGTGATCCCCGGGGTGGTTGCGCCGCTGAACGTCCTGTTCGCGCTGGGCGCCGCGGCCTTCCAGTCTCCGGGACCGGAGTTCCTCGCCGTGCTGTACAGTATCACCGGCGTGGCGCTTCTCATAGTCATGTTCGTTGCCATCAGCCAGTACGTGGGGGACATGAACTCTGGTAGCTACGCGCTGTTCCTCAGCCAGCCGATCTCCCGGGTGGCCTACGTCTCGGCGTGGGCCCTCAGCTCCGTCGTCGTGCCCGTGGCCTCGTACCTGCTGAGCCTCGCTGCCCCCATCGCAGTGATAGACGTCAGGCTCCTGGGCTGGGTGAGGCTCGAGGACTTCGCGATGCTCCTGGTTGAGAGCCTCGAGCTTGGCCTGCTCGTTTTCACGCTGGCGACGCTAACGAGGAGCGCGCTGTTCTCGCTAGGGGTCGGCTTCCTCCTGTACGTAGCGCCCCTGTTCGCCAGCCTGACCGCGACCGTCACACTGGGCGGGGCCCCCATGCCACCTCAGGTGATCCAACTCCCACCCGCGACCCTAACCCTCCTGGTAGCGGCCTTCGCGCTGAGGCCTTTCACCCTGCGCTTGGCGCTCGGCAGGTACCTCCAGGCGGTTTTCCAGGGGTACGAGGCGTTACTAGGTCTAGCGCCTCTAGCCGTCCTCTTGGCCTCGCTTACGCTGACGGTCGCTTACGCGGAGAGGAGGTTCGAGGTGAGGTAGGTGCTGAAGGTGCTTGGGCTCACGCTGGTGATCGCGGGGGCTTTCACCGCTCTCGCGCTGCTGGCGTCTGCGTGGGGGTACACCACCACGACCTACGTGAGTTACCGGCCCTATTTCCTTGACGTGGAGAACTGCACCGTGCAGGTGCTGGGCCCCATCCAGATCCCGGAGACTGAGGGCTTCTCCTACAACATCTCCCTCATCCACCCCTACATCACAGCCTACGTGCAGGTGCCCAACGCCACTTGTGTATACGCTTCAGGCAACACGACGGTCTTCCTCCTCGACGAGAGAGACTACCCGCAGGTTATGGCTGTGCTCAGCGCCTCTGGCGTTAGGCTCGCGGACACACTCTCGGTTTTGTCGCGGAAAGCCCTAGCGAAGGTGCCTGTGAGCACACCTAGAGCCCTCGTGAACACCACTCCAGTCATCGTGTTCACGCCCCCCGTTAGTCAAGTGCAACTACCCGTCAAGCCTGGGGTCTACCGGGTCGTCACCGTGAAGTGCGTGGCGAGCAACTGCACCCAAATCCCGCTACCCCGCTTAGTCGAGTTCGGCCTCATGCTCGTCGCCAAGCTTGAGCCCACGCCGGTCCAGTACCTGAGGAGCGCCATCATAACCCTCATCGGGGCAACCCTCTACGCCTACGAGGCCAGCAGGCACAGGTACGGCTACAGCCCCTCGCGGCTCAAAGGCGCACTGGAGGCCCTCAGGAAGCTAGGGGCAAGGCTTGCAGAGGTAACTACTCGAGCCCCACTTCATCTTGAAAGTCGTAAGCCAAGCGGTAACGCTGACCGCGGGTAAAGCCTCCTGGTAAGCGGCATGGTGAAGGTTAAGCTCATACCCACATATAGATTCGTTAACTCACGGTGCAGTTTGAGGGGGAACCCAGTGGACCTAGCCTTTGGGAAGGCTATCGATACAGCCCTAGCCCAGTACAACTACTATCAGTCATGGACCCGTAGATCCCTCCTCATGGAGGCCATGAAATGCGCTATGAAGGTCTTCACAGAAGAGCTGCGGAAGCAGGGAGTAGAGTTATCCGATGGCGAGAGAAGGATGTATGCTGGGAGAGCCTGGAGAATGCTCTCCTGCTGGAGGAAGAGCAAGTACACTGGGTTGCTCAGGCCCAGAACCCGTGTTGTACTCTTAGAGAGAAGCGGGATGGTGTACGGTGTATTCGCACAGCCCGACTTCTGGGACAGAGACAGAGTCTTCTACGAGGTGAAGAGCTATAATGTAGAGAAGGATGAGGATGCTGGGAGGTGTGCGAAGGAGCAGTGCAGGGTCTTCGCATTGCTCGGGGAGCTTAGACTAATATACTTCACCGAGGATGCAAACGGTTACTATACACTAGTAGAGAGGCGGGTGGAGAGGGATCTAGGTGTACTGAACGAGCTATGGGAGTACATATTAAAGTTAAGTGATGATGAGTGCACATATAGGGAGCTAAAGGAGCTTGAAGATTATCATCCGATAGTTAAATACAGGTTTAACACGGACACTGGTAAATGGGAATACCTGGGCACATGGAGCCTGAGGCCGGGTAGAACGCTTTAGAGTATACGAGTGCAATGAACAGGTGCTAGAGTGTCCTGGCAGCCTCCCTGTAGACTGGGTCTAGGAACTCGTAGTCTTCCACTATGCTCAGCTTCCTGAGGGATTCGAGGATGTTGTGTAGCACGCTGCTAGGCACTATCCTGCCCTCTGCCTCCTCCAGCCTCGACTTGAGCTCACTCCACCTCTTCACGCCCTGAGCTATTAGCTTTAACACTAGGGCATACCTCCTCCCCCTGGCTTTAACTATCTCCATTAGCTCCCTCCTTGCGACCTCGACCGCCTGCCTCCTCAACTCCTCAAGCCCTATCCTCCCGCGCGCCGAGACGACTGTGCCCCCGGCCATAGCCAGCCAGCCCGGTATCCCGTCGAAGAAGTCGACTATTGCCTCAATGTAATGGGAAGGCACCTCTACCCCGGCCTCCCTGAAGCCCTGCCTAAGGAACTCCACGGAATCATCCCTAGAAAACCTATCCAGGGTAATAGTATCCACTCTCCTACCATATAGGGGTGACGACGTATCATCTACCCCCAGGTACTCGAAGAGGAGGCCCACCTCGGAGCCCGTTAGTATAAAGGTGATGTTGTCATCGTAGTCGTATGCGTGGGCAAGCGCCTCAAGGAACACCCCGCCACGCGGCCCCCTCAAGCACTGTGCCTCGTCGACAGCTATTATAACTCTCCTCTTATTCAGGTAGTCTAGGAGAACGGGCAGGGGCAGCGCGCTCCTACCCTTCCAAGCCAGCTCAACCTCGAAGCCCATTATCCTTAAGCCCCTAATGGACTCCAGGATACTCCTCATGGACTCGATGAAGCCCTTGTTTGACATGCCGCTCGAGAGGAGTGCGTAGAGATCCCTTAAGCCGTAGTTCGCTGGCAACCCTCGTGCGTCCATGAGTATGAAGGGTATATTTACCTCGCTGAGTAAAACCCTAAGCACACTCGTCTTCCCAATCCTCCTAACGCCAGTTAAAGCTACTATAGGCCTCTCCTCATCGATTAACCTGTGTAGCTCACTGAGCTCCGCGTCTCTATCGAAGAGCTCGCTCCTAGTGGACTTGGGCCTGGGATCAAACAGCATAGTTCACCCCCTGAAACATAGTTCACCCCCTGAACTATTTATTTCTTTTCCTTACCAGTAGACAGCACTCAACGAGGCAGCCGATCGCCAATATACTGCTTAATCACTTGGATGCTCGCGGATAATTAGAGGCAGGTGCTCAGCGAGGACGTGCTCACAGTAGCGGTGAAGCATGACCTGCTACTTACATTAATACAGGGTGCTCAAGCTTTCCACGTAGTCAGGGTTTGCACACAGTTTATTAGCGGCGGCCGCATTTTACTCCTTCCGTGAAGGTCGCGCTCCACCAGATGGTTGCTGGGCCCAACAAGGAGGAGAACCTCCGCAGGGTCCTTGAGAAGTTGAGCAGGGCTGACGCGGACCTCCACGTCTTCCCGGAGTACCTCATGGGGGTTGGTGAGGGAGGCGTTTCGCGCGAGCACGTCCACGCTCTGGCCGAGCCGCTCGAAGGGCCCTTCGCCGCCAGCGTGGTGGAAAAGAGCGGGGAGCTGGGCACCGCCGTAGCGTTCTCCGCGTTCCTAAGAGAGGGCGACGGGGTCTACAACGCCGCCGTCCTGGCGGACAGGGGCAGGGTGGTGACGGTCTACAGGAAGGTGCACCTCTTCGACGCGTTCGGGTACAGGGAGTCCAGCGTCTTCGCTCCAGGCGACTCCCTAGCCGTGGCGAGGCTGGGCGACTTCACGGTGGGCTTAGCTGTGTGCTTCGACCTGCGCTTCCCAGAGCTCTTCAGGGCCATGGCGCTCCGCGGCGCCGAGCTATTCATAGTGCCCTCGGCCTGGTACCGGGGGCCGTACAAGGTGGAGCAGTGGCTCGCGCTCACGGCCGCGAGGGCCCACGAGAACACCGCCTACCTCATCGCGGTCGACCAGACTGGGAGCCTTTTCGCGGGCCACAGCACTATCGTCACCCCGCTCGGGCATAGGCTCGTGGACCTCGGGGAGCGCGAGGGGGTCATAGTCGTGGAGATCAACAGGGGTGAGGTCGAGGAGGCCAGGAGGCTTGTCCCCGTCCTCCAGCTGCTGAGGCGCGACCTCTACGTCAGGTGGTACGGGGACAGCGGAGCTTAACGCTCCTCGCATCCCTTAGTCAACGGACCCGGCGCTGGGTGAAATTCGAGCTTTTCTAAGAGCTATTGCTCCCAACTTAGGGCTAAAGTAATATAGCTGTCTATGTGAGAGCTGTGGTGTGATGATCAGAGTTGTGGCTGTTGACGACAAGGGTAGGGTTGTAATCCCAAAGGAGCTTCGCAAGCGGCTTGGCCTCCGCAGGGGCGAGCAGCTCTTGCTAGTCGCGGTCAGCGACGACACCATCGTTCTCAGGAAGCTCGACGTCAGGAAACTCCTGGCAACAATCGCTAGGGAGGTTAGCGAAAAGGGGGTCCCCTTGGAGAAGATCGACCTTGAAGTGGAGAAGGAGGCAGACAGGCTTGCAACGGAGAAAATCAAAGAGATTCTTAGCGGACACTAACGTGTTCACAGCAGCATGCATAAAAATAGGGGCGACCCTAATATCCAACGACAGGCACTTCGAGGCAATAGGTCGGGCCAAGCCCATCAGAGTGTTGAAAACCAGCGAAGCCATAGGAGAGATTCTAGGGTGAGCGGCAAGGACTCCACACCCACGCACCTTCATGACACGAGGCCACGCCCTCGAGGCAGGGGCGGGACTCCGTACCCCTACAGGTTCGTTGCGGAGAGCTGGGATTCGGGGGCTTGATCACGCTTGAAGCAACGCGGCCACAGCACTGGGGACTTCACCGAGAGAGCCCACAACCGCGACCCTGAGCCTCGCGTCCAACAGCGCTTTCTCGCGCCCCCAGTCGAGCAGCACTGCGCCCATCCCGGCGTTGAGTGCTCCCGCTAAGTCCTCCTGGGGGCTGTCGCCCACGTGGACGGCCTCTGAGGGGCTTGCCCCCAGGGCCTGGAGCACCTCCTGGAAGGGCTTCACGCTGGGCTTCAGCGTCCCCACCTCGTCGGCGTAGACCTGGACTCTGAAGAACCTGCCTAGCCCCGCCTTGTCCAGTAGGACCCTGGTGAGGTAGCCTGGCCAGAAGATCACGTTGCTCGTGACGGCTAGCGCGTAGCCTTGCGACGACAGCTCCTGGAGGGCCTCGGCGGCGCCGTCGAGGGGTAGCGCGCGGGCGTCGACCGCGTTGACGGCCCGGGCGACAGCCCAGTAGAGCTCGTACTTCGAGGCGATGCCCAGAGCCTCGAGGAAGATTTCGGTGGAGCTCTGAACCACCCTAGACTCGTTGACCAGGCCGGCCCGCCTGGCGGACTTCACGGCGGAGTAGGCCCTCTTTACGCGGTTGAAGACCTCGCCTGGGTCGCGGCCTGTCGCCTCGGCGAGGGCCTCTGCGACGGCCCTGTAGAACACGTCGATGCTCATCAGGGTGGACCAGACGTCGAAGCTTACGGCCTTCACGCATCTAGAATGGTGTTTCCTGGATTTAACTTTGAATTACTAACGTAGCATAGGTACGTAGCCGAGCTACCGAATCGTTATTAACGGCGATCCGGCTCTGAACCGCGTGAGACGCCGAGTACTGGTCGCTTCAGCCTTGTTGGCCGCTTTTCTCCTTGCGGCGACGCTATACCTCCTCCTAGCCCCTAACCCGGCGACTACGGTTTCCCAGCAGGCCTCAACGCTACCTCTTAAAGAGGCGGCGCAGCAAACAACCGTTAAACCTGCGGCTCCCAGCGCCCCAGCTTCAACCCCGTCGGTTTCGCAGAGGAACATAACCTACTCGGCGGAGGTCGAGGTCTCAGTGGAGAACGTGTCGCTGGCTGTCACCAGGGCCAAATCGCTGGCCGGGGAGACGGGAGGGTACGTCGCCTCGGTGCAGCTCGAGGCTAGCGGCGGTGGAAGCGCCACTGTGACCCTTAAGGTGCCGGCCTCGAACTACCGGAGGGCGCTCGACGCGCTCTCAGGGCTAGGTAGGGTCGACAGGGTGGTGGAGAGGGCCTTGGACGTGACGGACCAGTGGGTAGACCTCTCCGCCAGGCTGAGGAACCTTAGGGCCGAGGAGGAGAGGCTGCTCCAGCTTCTCGACAAGGCGTCAAGCGTATCCAATGTACTCCAGGTTGAGGACAGGCTCTCGTACGTGCGGTACCAGATCGAGTTCTATGACGCGCAGTTGCGGAACCTGGAGCGCAGCGTGGTTTACGCGACCATAACGGTCACGTTTAAGCCCTCCTCGAACCTGTGGAGTGGCCCGCGCTGGACGTAGTGGGGGCTGTGCGGAGCGGTGTGGCTTTCGCTGTGCTAGTGGTATCCCTTATCATCGCCGGGCTGATAGGGCTACTTCCCCTAGCGGTGCTCGCCGCGGCCGTGTACCTCGCTTACCGAGCCCTGGTGAAGGCTAGGGCTTCGCGCCGACGGCTATGAAGTAGTCCTTGTAGACCCTGAGGTCCTCGAGCTTGAGGTACTCCGGCAGAAGCCGCTTGAGCTTGGCGAGAGCCTCCCTGTGCTCCGAAGGCGGGTGCGGGGAGAGCCTTGAGCCGGGTGTCCAGTCCACGATCACGGCTACTCCGCCTCGGGCTAGGACGCGAGCACAGCCCTCCACGAACGCCTCCGCGTCGGCGAGGTGGTGCAGCATGGCGACCGTCGCCAGGAGCTTAACGGATTCGCCGCGAAGGGGGAGCTTGTGGGCGTCGGCGCACATCAGGTCTACCGCTCCCCGCTCGTACGCGTGATGGGTGACGGCCCTCGCCCTCTGGAGCGTGGAGCAGTCCACGTCGATCGTCAAGACGCTGGCTTTACTCCCCGAGGCTTCGACCAGCGCTCGCAGGCTCTCCCCCAGGCCTGTGCCCACGTCGACTACGACGGCTGGTTTAAGCTCCTCGATGTACGTGGAGTACAGCTCACGCAGCTCGTCCCGGAGCAGCCTTACAGGCATTGTCCACGAAACGCCCCGCGGTTTAAAAGCTTAGAGGGGGCTAGGCCGCACCAGACGCAGACGAGCAGAGACGGGTATGAGGTGACCTGGGAGCCCGAGCCGCGGATTCCCCGCATACGGAGGGGATACGCATATATTCGGCTTCGGGGGAGTGGTAGCAATGAGCTTTCCGGAAGTCCTGCAGGTCGAGCCCACGAACACCTGTAACCTTTCCTGCGTCATGTGCGTCAGGAGGACCTGGCGCCAGGC
Organism: Infirmifilum sp. NZ; assembly: GCF_022693705.1. Classification (NCBI taxonomy): domain Archaea; kingdom Thermoproteati; phylum Thermoproteota; class Thermoprotei; order Thermofilales; family Thermofilaceae; genus Infirmifilum; species Infirmifilum sp. NZ. Next base: position 9,327 of record NZ_CP094288.1, on the reverse strand, counting down.
GTCGTTCGGGCACATGAGCTTCGAGCTATTCCGAAAGGTTGTGGACGAGGCCGCCGGGCGGGTCAGGAGGCTGGCCCTCTACGGCTTCGGCGAGCCCCTAAACCACCCCAGGTTCATCGACCTCCTGGCCTACGCCAGGGAGAAAATGGGGGACGGCGTGTTCATCCACTTCGTCACGAACGGCACGCTGATGGACGGCTCCGCAGCCAGGCGGGTCTTCGAGGCCGGGGCCGACCAGGTCGCGTTCAGCGTCGACGCTCCCGACCTCGAGCCTTTAAGCGAGATACGCGTCGGCGCCCAGCGCTACGACGTCCTGGGTAACCTCAGGGAGGCGGCGAGAGCCAAGGAGGAGTACGCGGCCAGGGTCGGGGTAGCCGTGGTGCTGATGAGGCGCAACTACAGGATGCTACCGGAGATCGTGAGGCGCGCGGGGGAGCTAAACCTGGACTTCATCGTCGTATCCCACATGGTGCCGTACCATCCGGCCCTCGCCTGTGAGACTGTCTACAGCACCGCGAGCAGAGAGGCGGTAGAGTTCTTCAAGGAGACGGGCGGGAGGCTGGACAGCCTGGCGCGGGAGGCGATATACGACAGCCTGCTGGCCCACTACACGTACTCAAGCTCGGGGAAGCAGAAGCTGTACCTCCAGCTTGTCGAGAAGATCGCGGCTAGGGGCTACAGCGTGAACGCGGACATCGCGCGGGACACGCTACAGCGCGAGCAGCTGCTCCGGGAGGTTGAGGAGTACATAGAGGAGGCCAGGGAGGTTGCGAGGGCCTACGGCCTAGAGGCAAAGCTACCCAGCGTCTACGCGGACTCGCTCAGGCGGAGCTGCCCCTACATAGACGAGAACGCGATGATGATACTCTGGGACGGCAACGTCGCGCCTTGCATGGATCTCGCCTACGAGCACCCCCTCTACACGAACCTTCACGAGAAGAACGTGAGAGCTGTGCGCTTCGGCAGCGTCGCGTCCCAGAGCATCGAGGAGGTGTGGAACAGCCCCAGGTACGTGCAGTTCCGCAAGGTGAGGAAGAACCTCCCCGCGGGGGTGCCCTGGTGCGCGGACTGCCCCTTCGCGACGAGGAAGTGCTGGTTCATCGACAGCAACGAGTACGACTGCTACGGCAACGAGGTGGGGTGCAGCGAATGCGTTTACAGCGCCGGCTTAGCTCATTGCATAATCTAGACTTTCACCAGGCTGTGCTGGACTGTGATGACGCCGCTCACCTTTCTCAGCCTGGAAGCCAGCTCCTTGATCTCAGCCCCCTTTCCCTGAACCGCGATGACCTCGACGCACTTCTCCTCTGTTAAGTGGACGTGGATGCTCCCCCTAACTAGGTCCGTGTAGTCGTGCTGCGCGTCCACCACACCGTAGACCGTCTCCCCCCTCGAGTGGTCGTAGACGACCACGAGGCCCCCAGCGTAAACCGCGTCGTCCTCAAGGGTCTGGTTGTAGAGGAGCATGACCGCGTCTCCCACGAGCCTGGACCTGTTCGCGATCCGCGTCTTAGCCTCGAGCTCCTCGAGGGCCTTGTAGACCTCATCGGGGAGTGTGACAGACACTCTTCTCATACGGACACGCCTCCACAACACTATACTACAACATTTTGGTTATAATGCTCACTGCTTCTTGGGGACATCCATCACCTTAAAGCCTGGCCCTGCTATCATCCTGAAGTCCAGGAGCAGGAGGTGCCTCTCGTCCCCGCCCCCGCACCAGTACTCGCCTCCAGCGATCTCCAGGTCCAGGATAACTGGAAGCTCCCTGAGGTGCCCGAGGGGAGGGACGCCTCCCGGAGGGTAGCCGGTGCTCTCCGCAACCTCCTCGGTCCTCGCGAGCCTCAGCCTCCTGTAGCCTAGCAGCTTAGCGAGCCTAGCCTGATCCACCCTTCGGTCTGCCCGCACGACGACCAAGACGGTTTCGCCACTGTCCGAGATGAAGACAACCGTTTTGGCTATCTGGGACTTCTCGACGCCTAGGCTCCTCGACGCGTCGTCCGAGGTCGCCGCCTCACCGACCTCCACGAGCCTGTAGGGGATCCCCCGGGACCTGAGGAACTCCTCGAGGTGGCTGGGGCCGAGCAAGGGGGTTCACCTGGTGATCCTTATCTCCCGGAGGTCCTCGAGGAAGTTCCTGCCCGGCCCCTCCGTGAAGTGCTTCCGGGCGGGCTCCAGGATCCGGGCGAGCTCCTCCGCGACGGCCGCCTTGAGGTCGAGGGGATGGACCTTCCGCGCCCTGAACTTCTCCTCGAGCTCACGGTAGCTGCTGAACACGAGCCTCTCGCCCGTCTTCTTGTTGATGACCTCGAAGGGCTCGCTCCTGTTCCTGAAGATTATGTAGCGCGCGATCTCCAGGACGGGGTTGAGCTCGACCTCGCCCGCGGGGCAGAAGGCTTGCATGATCTTCCTCCTAACCTCCTCCTCCGAGTCGTGTATGAAGATCGCCGTCTCCGGCTTGGACTTGGACATCTTCACGTCGGCTAGGATGCCGGTGAACTCCTCCTTGTTGCCCGAGCTCTTCGCCTCCACGAGCCTCTTCCAGGCCTCCTGATCCAGGCTGAGCCCCGGGAGGAGGTGGTGGTGGAGCGCCACGGGCTTGTACCCGAAAGCCTTCTCACCGATGTCTATCGCTATCACGTGGGCCTTCCTCTGATCCATCCCCCCGTGCGCCACGTTCACCCCGAGGGAGAAGATGTCGGCGACCTGCATCGGCACGTAGAGCAGCTGGGCGAAGCTGAGGGCCTCAGCCTCCTTCCGCCCCAGGATGGTTATTGACCTCCTGACCCTTGACAGCGTCGTCTCCATGGACACCTTCACGACGCTCGTGAAGTAGTCGAGGCCGAGCTTCTCGTAAACCTCGCTGCCCATCAGGAAGCGCGTCCTGTCCGGGTCGCCCCCGGCGATCCTCAGGGAAACCCTGAGGGCCTCCTTGAAGTAGCCGCCGGCGACACGCCTGATCGTCGACAGGTCGCCTCCCAGCTTCTTGTTGATCCAGCTGTGGTAGTCCGCCAGGAAGACCTGCGTCTCCACGCCAGCCCGCTGAAGGTCGGCGACCTTCTGCATTGAGATCAGGCCCGTCCCTAGGTGGACGAGGCCCGAGACCTCGAAGCCGATGTAGTGGACAAGCCTCTCACCCCGCTCAGCCAGCTCGCGGAGCCTCTCGGGCGTGAGGAGCTCCTCCGTCGGCTCTCTCAAGGCCATCTCAACCAAGAGATCAGCGTCCAAGCAGGACCCCTGCCGTAGATTAGGAGCCATGCTTATTTGATTTGTGCCCTACGTCTCTCGGATCTCAGCCGCCTCAGGCCTTAGATCTTGCAAGCAGCATCAGGGGCAAAGCTTTTTATTTAACAAACTGGGCTGAGCCTCGAGCAAGCCATGGACAACGGGTATGCCTTCACGTTCGACGCGCTCCGCCACAAGCGCGAGCTCACATCCCACTTCTTCGCCCTCTCCTTCCTGTGGGGGGCTGTCGCGGGCTCCATAACGCTGAACGGTGCAAGCTTAGCGTGGATGGCCGCGGGACTCCTGCTGGGCGGGCTCCTACACGAGCTCGCTCACGTCGCAGCGCTGTGGCTCATGGGAGTGCGTGGGATCGAGCTCGGGCTCATTAGGTCGAAGTGGATCGTCGGCATCTACGTGAAGAGCCCCGCCGAGCTTGATTTCGCGCGCGTGGCGGTAACGGTTCTGGCCCCGCTCGCGCTGACTCCCCTGTGGGCGGTTGCGGCGGGGGCGTCTGAGGGGGCTTTGAGGGACGTGTTCTGGTTCGCCGGGTTCTGGAACACCGCGGGTCTGTGCGGGGACCTTCTCCTCCTGCTCGCGGCCGCCTCCGTGAGGGAGGCGCGCGTAGCCGACAGGGGCCACGCCATCGAAGTGCGCGGGTGCTGCCCGAGGCATCAGCCTTTGCTCCTCGCCGTCTTCATAGACTACACGGTCTGGTCCTTCCTGGCTGTAGCCGTTGCCTTGGTGGTGGCGGCGCCGGTGCTGGGTAGCCTAGATGTCGGGCCGCTCACCCTCGTGAAACTAAACGCTGAGTGGAAAGGGGGTGTGATGCAGAGCGCATCGGTGGAGTTCGGGCCGGGTGCTGTTCTGCTGGCCCTTGCCGCGTCCCTTGCCCTCACCGCGTTAAACTGGAAAAGGAAGGTTCTAGCGATGATGCGCGCCTGAGCCCCACGCACATGTGCCCCGCTTTACCCTGATGCGCCGTTTGAGTGAAACCCCAGGCTGTCGCTACACATAGACATCAACCTATGCCGAAAACATCTGAGCCAATGCTCATCGGCCGTTTTTTCGCAAGCAGTAGGGTAGCAATGTGCAGGGAGGAAATACCTCCAGCTCCTAGCATTTTCTCATCGTTCCAGGTTTGGGGGTGCTCTGCTACCTCACAGTCAGCTTTTCCCCACCCGTTGCGTGGAAGATCATTCAAGCCTAAACAGTTTTACCCTACATTGATCTTAGGGGGAAGAATTAAATTTTGCTAGAAGCAACATTCTTCGGACACATTAATGTCCAGCATCGAAGCCCGAGTAGCAGAGCTTGAGAGAAAATTAGCGATACTTGCGAAAGCAGTTGGTATTATGATAATGGAGTGTGAGGAGCTATCTGAGGACGAAGTTAAGGAGATAAAGTCTAGGTTAAATGACTTTCTTAAAGGACAAAAAGGGGCCTTCATGGATCTCGATGAAATTATTTAAAGTTATTGTCCATAGAAAAGTCTTCAAGGAGCTGAGCGGTCTAAGTCCAGAAACTATTATAAATGATCGAAGCTACCCACCGTTATAGGCATGGTACCCGTTAGGGGCTTAGACGAGGAGCTCTACAGGAGGGTCAAGGCCGTCGCGGCGCTGAGGGGGGTAAGGGTGGGGGACGTTTTCGAGGAAGCCCTCAGGCTGTGGCTGAGCATAAAGCCCGAAGTCCTCCGGGAGCTTGAGGACGTCGAGAGGGAGGCCGAGCTGAACAGGAGGGCCTTCGAGGGGGCGCGCGAAAGGCTGCTCGCGGAGCACAAGGGGCGCTACGCGGCCTTCGCCGGCGGGAGGCTACTCGGGGTGTTCGACAGCCTCGAGGAGGCGGCCGGGGCGGTGGAGACATCGGGCGCCAGGCACGGGGCAATCGAGCGGCTGATCCGCGAGGTGAAGGAAAGGAAGATGGAGCTGGGTTGGAGCCTGGTCGAGCTGTAGCTGAGGGCTCCTAAACAGGTTCACTGCGTTGCTCGACGCGCCCAAAGGTGTTGTAAGACTCGAAATTCCCGCGCGCTCACAGGAGTGGATGTACACGTGAAGATAGAGTTCACCTTCAAGCCACCCTAAGCTCCCGTTTTACACGCAAGCGATCCGGAATACCGAGAAGGTGCCTACGCGAATCATCCAAGGTGCGGAGCTTTTATAGAAACTCAATTTTCCTCTACTGAAGGATGGATATAACAGCGTTTGAGCCCCCGCCGCTTAAATGTACCTCCGTTTTCTCTCAGCAGAAGGAGCTGAGCGGGATTTCTAGGGTAGCATGTCACCGCTCTCGGTACAGCGTGTTTACCCTCCGGGAATCTGTATCAATTGAATTAGAGGGGCAGATAGGGGACTTTCCCTTTTTTAACCGGATTTAATGTTTCTTGGTTAGATATACCAACCAAATATTTATAAATGCAAACGAAATGGTCCTAGCGGTGAGGAAGATGTCGGATAAGGGTGCTACAGCTGGGCTGCTTACAATCGGCGAGGAAGTCTACCTGCGAGCCTTGACCGGGAACTTCATCGGCTCTGAGCTACTCAGGGGCGCCCGCAGGGTTGCGCTGGTGCCTCTGAACGACAGGATATGCCTCTCAATAGCCTCGGCCACCGCGGCCACCTACTGGGCGCTGAACGGGAGGAGGGAGAAGCTGGTGTCCGTCTTCGAGTACAACACCGCGAACCCGCGCGAGACCGCTTCCCGCGTGGCTTCCTGGGGCCCAGACACCGCCATGATCCTCTTCGGCGGCGAGAGCAGGATGTCCGACGTGAGCAGGTACACAATCGATTTCCTGAGGGCCCTGTCTGGGAGCGGCTTCAAGGGCAGGCTCGTGATCCACGTCAGGACGTGGCTCGCGACAAACAAGCTTCAGACAGTCCTGGCCGACGGGGAGCTGTGCAGGTACCTCGAGTCGCTACCCGAGGTGAGGGTCTTCACAGCCGACCTCGCGGCAAAGAAGTTCCTCTTCCACAGAGTCGCGGTCAAGGGCGGGCAGGCCTCGCTGGAGACCTTCGCGCAGGCCGAACTCACAGACGAGCACGTCCACCTCCTGAAGAACTCGCTACCCCCTCCCTAAGCCAACCTTCACCCGTGAAATTTTTTTCTCAAAGCCTTCAGGTTAGGGATCCTAAGAGCTGAGATGCTGGACCCCTGAGGGGCCCGTAGCTGAAGAGCTTCCATCAAGACTGGCACTCAACTGAGGGGTAAAAGGGAGCCTCCCGCAGCAGGCCCTTAGCTTTGCTAGCCCTGCAGGCCGGCTCGGCGCCTCAGCTCTGGGAGCAAAGAGCCGTACACCTCCACGCCGTCGAGGCACTCCCTGTAGAACTGGTTCCCGCGCCTCACCGCCTCCACGAGCTCGTCGAGCCCCACCACAGTGATCTCCACATCTGTGGAGCCCACAGCCCTCAGGTGGAACCTGTCCTCGTCCCTGACGCGCTCGACCACCACTAGCAGGTCGACGTCGCTCACCCCCTTCACGAACCTCCTCCGCGCCAGGGAGCCGGCGACCACGACGGAGAGCGGCCTGAAGGCCTCCACCAGCTCGGCTATGGTGGCGCAGAGGCCCTCGAGGAGCTCCGGGTCCTCAACGACCCGGCTAAGCCTCCTTAGGACCTCGGCGCTATCCTTCAGCTTCTCATTGCTGTGCATGGGACTCAAAACCTCTCTGAGAATACAACCACCTGGAACACTATGAAAAATATTGTCTTTGTGAGGTAGGCTCTGAGCCTCGCTACCTCGCATAAAGCATGACGGTGGCGATGTGGCTACAAACCCTCGCCTTACGCACGTAGCCGTAGGCGCGGAAGAGGCAGTCGCACCCATATTTCCCTTTGCTTGTCCACACGTTGTACCAGTGGTAGGTGTCTCCCACCTCCGGCAACGCCTTCACCAGCCGGTGCCCGCTTTTAAGCCCTCTGCACCTTCCTGGGAGTTGCTCGAGCGGCTCACTTTCAGCGTTCACAGCGAAAGGGAGATAAACCCCTGCAGCACCGCCTCTAACGGGTAGGGCAGTTGGCCGCTGAGGCGTGGCGGCCGCTGGACGCCCCTCCCCGGAAGCCCCGAGAGGGGCAGGCCCACTGGGCGATGCGCCGCCCCCGTGGGGCAACCCCGAGGCCCGAAGAAAGATGGCGACGACTTTAAGGGGGGCCAGTGGGGGCAGTTAGGAGGAGCGACCCGGCTCAATCTCTCTCTTAACGAATTCGAGCACCCTGCCTGCACACTCGACAGCCTCCCTCGCGTCCTCCTCCGTGTAGTGCTTGTGCGGGGCCCCGAAGGGCCAAGCGTTGGGGTACCTGGTCGGCACGTAGTACCTGTCGAGCTTCTCCCCCACTGCGACGAGCTCATCGGGGACGCTCACCGCCGGCCTGAGCCTCCTGAGGAGCTCAGCCACGCTGTGGACGGTAACGTGCACCCCCAGCCTCTTGATCATGAGGGCCTTCACCGCCTTCTCAGCTGCCTGCTGGGCGAGGAAGCACGCCTTGCCGTACCTCCCCAGCCTCATCAGGTCAACCGCCGCCCCGTAGTCGTCGAGAGCCTCCTCCAGCCAGTCAACGTACCTCTCGTAGCTCGACACAGCACATACCCACCCGCTAACCCGGGGACGAGCTATAAAAACTCGCCCAGCTCCCCCGAAGCGAACCCGCAGGGAAAGCTGAAGGCCCGCCCCAGCGCAGGTAAAGCATCAGGTCGCGGCGCCCGCGAGCCTGGATACGAGGCCTGCAACGATCCTCACGTACTCGAAGCCCTTCTCGAACACCGGCCTGTGCTCCTGCTCCTCGTAGACAGCGCCATAGAACACGGCCCCATGCAACCTGTCCCGAACCCCGACGAACGCTGACGCCAGCTCCTCCGCCCTGCTACCCTCGAGGCCAGCTACCCGAAGGGCTCTCGCGACGAACGCCCTCCACGTCTCGCCCCTCTCGGGCGCTGCGCGGCCGAGGGCGAGCTCGGTAAGCGCGAGAGTGACACGACGCACCGAGGCCCATAGCTTCTCGGCGGCGTCGTGGGGGTCGCCCTTCCCGAGCAGCTCAAGCGCTCTGCTCAGGTAGGCCTCCGCGACTTCAAGGTGCTCACCCACATGTACCCGCTCGTTCGCAGCACCTCTTGAGCGGACGGCCATGCTACACCTGATGGAGAAAGCTCAGAAGGCGATATAAACGTGTTCCCAGGCGGTGAAACTCCGTTTAGAGTTTGCCAGCTTTTAAATGGAATTCTGCAAGTACTCAATAGGGACCAGCGCACTCGACGCCTGCGTTTACGGAGCTCCCAAGCACCTCGGGCTTGAACACGTAGATGTACTTGTGGCAGTGGCGCACCGCGAAGACCCCCTTGAAGTACGCTCCGTCGTAGTACCGCTCCCCGAGCCTCCAAAGCACACCGCCGAAGGAGCCTTTAAGTCCACGCCCCTATCTAGTTACTGAAAGCTTGAAGCTCTCAAACCGACACCATGTCCAAAAAATTCTTTTACAAGATATCAGCACTCCCAATCGATGAGCGAGCTCCACCAAGCGGCGACTAAGGGGGACTTGAAAAAGGTTAGAAAGCTCCTCGAGGAGGGGGCAGACGTCAACGCAAGGGACAATATCGGCTATACGCCGCTACACTACGCCGCTAGTTACGGCCACCTAGATGTTGCTAGGCTACTCGTAGAGAGTGGGGCAGACGTCGACGCGAGGGATAAGAAGGGGAGGACTCCCTTGGACCTCGCGAGGGAGAGGGGTCACTGGGGGGTTGTTGGGCTCCTCGAGGAGGGGGCTAGGCAGGTGCGCTCAGCCCGGCCGCAGGCCGTTGCGCGGCGGAGCCTCATTGCGTCGGTCGAGGCTCCCCGGCTGGCTGCTGGTGAGTGGGGCTCCCTGAAGGTGTCGCTCAGTGGCAGGGCTAGGCTTCTGCTCGAGGGTGAGGTGGAGTGGATCGACCCTGGCGAGGCTGAGGGAGTGGTAGAGGTGCCGGTGAGGCTGAAGAAAGCTGGAAGAGTGCCCGTAGCCGTGGTCGCGAGGTGGGAGAGTGGGGAGGAGAGGAGGGTAGTCTGGCTCGAGGCAGCAGAGCGGGCGGAGCGTTCTCCGCTCCGGGAGCAGGCGACGCTACGCGCCTGCCCTAGCTGCGGCG